>NZ_KV810278.1:0-32535 GCF_001812735.1 Neisseria sp. HMSC069H12 | reverse complement strand
ATGCCGATATAGACGGTCATTTTCTTTTTGCGTACGTCGGTCAGCAGGAAATCGTCGGCGGAAGTGGCAGCGTCAATGACGGGGTTGATCCACGGGTTGAGCGGCTCTTTAAACGTGCCCATGATGGAACCGAAGGTTTCCTTCTCTTGGGAGATTAAACCGGAAAAGGCGGTCTTGGCGGCTGGGCTGAGGAAGGGTTTTTGAGATAGGGAGGTAAAGTATTCTTTGAGTTCGGTACCGTTGCCTGATGAAAGGCGGTAGATTTTTCCTAAGGTGCAGGGAGGTTCTTTAACGGTTGCCTGCCAGTTCAAACGCTTCGCATATTTTGTATTTTTGTATACCGATGAATCAAAACAATAAAGCGAAAACGCCAAAAACGCATTCCTTGCCTGCGCCACCCAGAACTTGTCCCGGCTGTCCCCGTCCGGATACAGCATTGCCGCTATCGACATCAAATCCGATACCCGCTGGTCGGGATCGGAAGAAACATAGGTAAACGGGTTCCAACGGTGCGTCCTACCATCCTCGGCAAAAGGGTTGAACAGATAGACTTCCTGACCCAATACCTTTTTGCGGTAGCCGCTGGTCAGGTTGAAGTTTTCCTGTTTGATATCCAAAACTACGACCGAGCTTTTGTAACTCAACAGGTTCGGTATCACGATACCGACACCTTTACCCGAGCGGGTCGGTGCCGCCAGCAATGCAAACTGCTGGCCGCTGTAATGCAACAGCTTGCCGTTGTATTTGCCGACGACTAACGATGTATCGGATTGCTTGAAAAAGCCTGCCTTTACTAGGTCCGACATTCCTGAAAACCTTGCCTCGCCGTGCAGGCTGGGGGAAGCTGTCCTCCATATGGGAACGAGGCTGAACAGGTAGGCCAGCAGCGGCAGACCGAAGCCGGCTATACCTGATGTCTTAATTTGTAAAGAATACGCTGCAACCTGAGGAAGATGCAGCGTATTGAAATATTTGAACCATGTCGTCAGTACCAGCGGGGTTTTATCCAGTCCCAGCCATTGCAGTAAGATAAAGCCGGAAAGGTAGCTGCCGGCAACCAAGGAAAGCAGCAATAAAATTGCCGTAATGATGAATTTGTTGCGTAGGGTCATTTTTATATGCCTCTTAACTTTAGATGATTAAATCGGTTTTAGAAATCAATAAGCAATCTTTAGCAGTAAAGGTCGTCTGAAAAAGCTTTCAGACGACCTTTTTTACACAAGGTTCTTAACCGCGTACGCGTTCGATTTTTGCGCCTACGCCGCCGAGTTTTTTCTCGATGTATTCATAGCCGCGGTCGAGGTGGTAGATGCGTTCGACGATGGTTTCGCCATCTGCGACCAAACCGGCCATGACGAGGCTGGCGGAGGCGCGCAGGTCGGTTGCCATCACGACGGCGCCGGAGAGTTTTTCCACGCCTTTGATGTAGGCGGTGTTGCCTTCGGTGGTGATGTCTGCGCCCATACGGTTGAGTTCGGGAACGTGCATGAAGCGGTTTTCAAAAATGGTTTCCACCACGCGGCTGCTGCCTTCGGCAATAGCGTTCATGGCCATAAACTGCGCCTGCATGTCGGTTGGGAAGCCTGGGTGGACGACGGTGCGGATGTCGACGGCTTTGGGGCGTTGCTGCATGTCGATGGAAATCCAGTTGTCGCCTGCTTCGATGATGGCGCCGGCTTCGGTCAGTTTGTTTAACACAACTTCCATGGTTTTGGGGGCGGCATTGCGCAGGACGACTTTGCCGCCGGTCATGGCAACGGCGCAGAGGAAGGTACCGGCTTCGATACGGTCGGGAACGACGCTGTGTTCGCAGCCGTGCAGCTCTTTTACGCCTTCTATGGTCATGGTTGCTGTACCGATGCCGCTGATTTTTGCGCCCATTTTGACGAGGCATTCGGCCAAATCGACGACTTCGGGTTCGATGGCGCAGTTTTCGAGGATGGTGGTGCCTTCGGCAAGCGTGGCCGCCATCAGCAGGTTTTCGGTACCGCCGACGGTTACGACATCCATGGTAACGCGCGTGCCTTTCAGACGGCCTTTGGCTTTGACGTAACCGTGTTCGATGGTGATTTCCGCCCCCATGGTTTCGAGGCCTTTGAGGTGTTGGTCAACCGGGCGCGAACCGATGGCGCAGCCGCCGGGCAGGCTGACTTGGGCTTCTCCGAAGCGAGCGAGGGTCGGGCCCAAAACCAAGATGGATGCGCGCATGGTTTTTACCAGCTCGTAAGGTGCGCAGGTGTTGTTGACGGTGCCGCCGTTGATTTCAAATTCGGAGATGTTGTCGGTCAAAACGCGTGCGCCCATGCCTTGCAGCAGTTTTTGGGTGGTTTTGACGTCGGCGAGCATGGGTACGTTTTTCAAGCGTAAAGTGCCGGAAGTCAGCAGACCGGCACACATCAGCGGCAGGGCGGCGTTTTTTGCGCCGGATACGATGATTTCGCCGTTGAGGGGGCCGTTGGCAGAGATTTTGAGTTTGTCCACAGGATGTCTTTCGTTATTTGTCTGCACGGTTTATGCCGCACAAATGAAATGAGATGGATAATAGACCATCAATTATAAGGGATTATGCCCTTGCTGTTAGATTTGGCAGTATTAAATTTTCACAAGGTTTGTTTAAGTTGCGAAAGGATAAGATTTCAGGCCGTCTGAATGGTTCAGACGGCCTGTTTGCCAAGGCTTATTTTTTGGCTTTGAAGCCTAAGAGGTGTTGCGTGGTGGCCAGCCATGCGCCGAATATGCCCAGCGCGATGACGAAGCCGAATACCAGCGACACTTCGCTAAATGTGAAGAAACGCCAGCCGATGTTCAGACCGTAGGGTTTGAAAATCGCGTCCACCAGCGGCCGTACTTCGGCCAGCAGCCAAGCCGACAAACCCAAGCTGACGGCGGCGGAGAAAATACTCTGCCACATTGCCTGATAAAGGAAAGGACGGCGGATGAAGGAAGCGGGCGCACCCAACAGCTTGGTGATTTCCAACTCTTCCTTGCGGCTGAGGATTTGCAGGCGGATGGTGTTGTGTGCCACCAAGACAAAGGCCATGCCCAAAGTCAGCGAGAGGAACCACAAAATCTTGCGGATAAATTCGTTAATACGATAAAGGGTCTGTACCCATTCGGTATCCATGGTTGCAGATTCGACGCGCGGCAGTTTGGTAATATCTTTATAGATGGCCTGCATCTGATCCGGAGAAGTGGCAGGGTCGGGCGTAACGATAAAGACGTCTGGCAACGGGTTGCCATCGAGCATGGAAACGAGGTTTTGGTCGAGATTGGTTTGCAATTCTTCCAAACCTTCCTGCTTGCTGATAAAGCGGACTTTATCGATACGGCTGTCGCGCTGGAGCAGGTTTTTCACCGTATCGGCATCAGAACTTGCTGCATCAGTGTCCATATAAACCGTAATCTGTGGCGATTCGTTGAGTTTACCCAATACGCTTTGCCCGCTTTGGATACCCAAATACATAAACAGCGGCAAGGTCATGGCAACGGCAAGCATGAGCAGGGTCAGCAGCGTGCCGATGGGTTGGCGCAAAAGCTCTTTGAGCGCGGCGCGTGCCGATTCGACGTGTAACGAGATGTAATGAATCATACTCATGCGAGACGTCCTTTCTGCAGGCGCAAGACGCGGTGGCCGTAATCCGCCATCAGCGTTTCATCGTGCGCCGCAACAATCACAGTCGTGCCTGCTTCATGGAAGGTTTTGAACAATTCCATAATATCCAGCGCATAGGCGCGGTCGAGGCTGGCGGACGGCTCGTCGGCGATCAGTAGGCTGGGTTGGTGAACCACTGCGCGCGCGATGCACAAACGTTGTTGTTCGCCGCCGGACAAAGTGATGGGCATATCGTTTTCGCGGCCTTTCAAGCCGACTTTCTCAATCGCAATACGCGCGCGCTCTTCAGCTTTGCGCGGCTGGTAGCCGCTGATCCGCAAAGGCAGGATAACGTTTTGCAAGACATTGCGGTCGTAGAGGATTTTGTGGTCTTGGAAGACAATGCCGATATGTTGGCGCATAAAGCCGATCTGATTGTCGCTCAAGGTGCCGAGGTCTTGATTGTTGAACCAAACCTTGCCTTTGGTAGGCTTGGTAATGCCTGAAATCAGCTTCAAAATGGTGGATTTGCCCGAGCCTGAATGGCCGGCGATAAAAATCATCTCACCTTTGTTAATCTGGAAACTGACATTTTTCAGGGCTTCGAAACCGCCGGGATAGGTTTTGGAAACTTGTTCGAAACGGATCATGGGTTTTCCTGAAAATAGGGAGTCAGACGGCCGGCGTCATCGATAGAGCAACATGCCGTCTGAAAAAATGGGGATATTCACAGATTATAAATATTTCGGCTGCTTTTTGATAGTGAAACCTCGGTTCTGCCTGTGGAGACACTGCCGGTTTGCAACACAAAGCAATATGGTTTGAAAAAGGGCCGTCTGAACGATTGGGTTTCAGACGGCCTCGGTATCAGCGTAGGTTAAGCACCTTATCCGCTGTGTTATTTACATTTGGTTTTGGCCAAATTCACGGCGGCGGTCAGGCTTTTTTCGTTGACTTCGCCGGTGATGGTTTGTTTGTAGCCGCATTTCGGCGCTTCGACGACAGTGAAGGGCAATACGCCGACGTTGTTGCCGTGGGCTTTCATGAAGTTGCGGCTGTTGGCGCCGGTATAACGCCAAATCGGGTAGCTGACCGGCGTTTGTTTCAGGAACTTGCCGATGTTGTCGGTCGTATCCAGCGCGATGCCGACCATATCGACGCTGCCTTTTTTCTGAGCTTTGTACCATGCCGACATGGCGGGCATTTCTTTACGGCAGGGGCCGCACCAGGTTGCCCAAAGATTGACCACGCGCACGGGGGCTTTGAGTGACTCCAGGCTTTGCGGTTTGTTGTCCTGCCAACCTGCCGTTTCTTCGGCGGCAAAGGCCGGCGCAGCGGTAAAAACGGTGGCGGACAAGAGAAGGGCGGTTAAGGCTTTCATGGTTGTATCCTTGAGGTTGCCAATCGAAATTGGGTTTATTGTAAAACGGTTTGGTGGGTATGCCTACCGATTCATATCAAGATATCAGGTAAAAAGTTTGAGTAAAAATCAGTTGCAGACGATAATAACCGCCATCATTGAATGATTTTGCAATAATATGGAGACTTTCATGCCGTCTGAATTCACACTTTATCACAACCCACGTTGCAGCAAATCGCGTGCCGCGCTGGCTTTGCTCGAAGAAAAAGGCGTTGCCGCCGACGTGGTCAAATATCTGGATACCGCGCCTGATTTGGCGACTTTGCAGGATATGTTTGCCAAACTCGGTATCGAATCGGTGCGCGGCATGATGCGCACGAAAGACGATTTGTACAAAGAATTGGGTTTGGACAATCCTGATTTGGACAATGCCGCCCTGCTTCAGGCAATCGCCGAACACCCTGCCCTGCTCGAGCGTCCCGTTTTGGTCACGCCTACGCGCGCAGCCATCGGCCGTCCGTTGGAAAACATTGCCGCCCTACTCGGCTGACGGGGTTGGATAAGGTCGTCTGAAGATGATTTCCCTGCTTAAAAGCCGCAATGGCCTGCGATACTACCTGTTTCGCGGCCTTGCTTTGAGCGTTTTGCTGGTGTGCGGTATTTTTTTGACCGGCACATGGCAGATTTACCGGACAGGTTTGCAAACCTTGCCGAAGGACGCTCATGCCGATGCGGCGGTGGTGTTGGGTGCGGCGGCGTGGGACAAACGCCCGTCGCCGGTATTCCGTGAGCGCATCAACCACGCCATTGCGCTCTACCAAAGCCATCGGGTTGGCAAAATCATTTTCACCGGCGGTACGCCCAAAAAAGGATTTATGACCGAAGCCGAAGTGGGGCGCCGATACGCGCTCAAGCAGGGCATACCGGCGCACAATATCCTATTTGAAAACACGTCGCGCAACACTTACGAAAACCTGCGCAATATCGTCCCCATCATGCACGCCAACGGAGTCGGCAGCATTATCGTTGTCAGCGACCCGTATCATTTGGCGCGCGCCGAAGAAATGGCCGCCGATTTGGGCTTGTCAGACGCACAGTTCTCCGCCACCCCGACCACGCGCTTTGACGAGCGCAGCAAGAAAGCCAAGTTTCTGATGCAGGAGAGCTATTCTTTGTTTCTCTACCGTATCGGCAAATGGAGCGATGCGGTTTGGAATTGGATAGGTGGTTGAGCCTTCGGTAATCCATGTAAAAGGCCGTCTGAATCTTCAGACGGCCTGAACCTAATGATTTTTGCAGCCGCTATTTCAATTGGATGTAAAACGTACCGTCCGGCACGACGGGCAGGTATTTGCGGTAGAAGTCCAGATAGGTCTTGTTTGGGTCTATGTCGGCAAACTGCTGCGGATACAGGGTTTTGGCGATAAATTGCGCGCTGGCCAAATCGGCGAGCGAGCGGGAGGCGGTGTGGTAGATGCCGTAAACGCGTTTGTTTTTGACGGCAGGAATGTCTGCCCAGCCTTTGCGTTTGACAAATCCGGCCAGTCGGCGTTGCGCATCGGCCTGGCTGATGCCTATGCCCATCGCCATAATGTCAGGCTTGTCTTTATGGCCGTTTTCCGTCCCCGAAATGACGATGACGTCGGGTTTGGCCGTCAGGAATTTTTCAGGGTTTATCGGTCCCCAGTTTTTAACGTAAGGCGCGGCGATATTGTTGCCGCCTGCTGTGTCGGCAATCGCGCCCCACATATCTTTGCCGAAGGTGTAGCTGTATTCGGACGGGCCTTTGTCGCCGAACTCGATATAGATTTTCGGTTTGGACTGCTTGGCGCGTGCGACGCGTTTTTGGATGTCGGCAATGCCTCGGGCGTATTCGGCGGCAATTTTTTGGGCGCGCGCCTGCGTACCGTTGAGTTCGCCGAAAATTTCCGCACTGCGCGTGTGCCGCGCGACGGTTTCGGCGTTGAAATCGACCACGACGACGGGTATGCCTGCCGCTTTAATGCGCGGCAGATGGGTGGCGATGGCCTTATACTGCCAGTCGGCCAGAATCAATACGTCCGGCTTGAGCGCGAGCGTTTTCTCCAGTGAAAACGTGCCGGTGTTGATGTTGCCGATGTCCGCAATGTTTTGCAGCGTAGGCAGCTTCTGTTTGAACATCGCCCAGCTGCCGGGATTGAATTTCTCCCAAAACTCACGCGAAATGCCGATAACGTTTTTAAATTTGTCCGCGCCCGTTACCGCGATATAGTCGGGATAGTAAAACGCCAAAACCGCGCGTTTGACAGGGACATCGACTTTGACTTCGCGTCCCAATACGTCTTTGATAGTTTTGATTTCGGCTTGGGCAAAAAGGGGCAGGAGGGCGAGGGCGGCAAATAAAGCGCGTTTGTTCATGAGTGGATCCTTTAAAAGAAATAATTATCATTATATTTGATTTGTTTTCAGGAGAAAAGTTCCCAGGCGGTCCTTCTGCGCCGACATTATTTTCAGACGGCCTTACATTGTTTAAACCACGCCGAAAAAGTAAAATAACTGTTTTCAAAGATTTTGGAGCCATCATGACCGTCAAAACCCGTTTCGCCCCCAGCCCCACCGGCTACCTGCACATCGGCGGCGTACGCACCGCCCTGTTCTCATGGGCGTTTGCCCGCCATCATAAAGGCGAATTCTTATTGCGTATCGAAGACACCGACTTGGCGCGTTCTACCGCCGAGTCCGTCAACATCATCCTCGACGGCATGAAATGGGTCGGCCTGAACTACGACAACGCCGACAACGTCGTGTACCAAACCCGCCGTTTCGACCGCTACAAAGAAGTCATTGCCGAACTTTTAGAAAAAGGCCATGCCTACTACTGCTATTGCAGCAAAGAAGAGCTGGAAGCCATGCGCGAGAAAGCCGAAAAAGAAGGCACGGCGACTTACGACCGCCGCTGGCGTCCGGAAGAAGGCAAAACCCTGCCCGAAATCCCTGCTGACGTGCAACCCGTTGTCCGCTTCAAAACACCTTTGGACGGCGTGACTGAATGGACGGACTTGGTCAAAGGCGAAATTTCCATTCCCAACGAAACACTTGACGACCTGATTATCGCCCGCGCCGACGGCACGCCGACTTACAACTTCTGCGTTGTCGTGGACGACTACGACATGGGCGTTACCCACGTTATCCGCGGCGACGACCATGTGAACAACACTCCGAAACAAATCAACATCTTAAAAGCCATCGGCGCAAACCTGCCCGAATACGGCCATCTGCCGATGATTCTTAACGAACAAGGCAAAAAAATCTCCAAACGCAGCGGCGATACCGTCGCCATCACCGATTTCGGCGCAATGGGCATCCTGCCCGAAGCCATGCTCAACTATCTGGCGCGTTTGGGCTGGGCGCACGGCGACGACGAGTTCTTCACGATGGAACAATTCATCGAATGGTTTGATTTGAAAGACGTCTCCCCGTCTCCAAGCCGTATGGATTTGAAAAAACTCTACTGGATCAACGGCGAACACATCAAAATCACCGCCAACGAAAAACTAGCCGAAATGGTGAAACCGCGCCTCGCCCTGCGCGATATCCATGAAACAAGCAAGCCTGCTTTGGAAGATGTGTTGGCATTGGTCAAAGACCGCGCCCAAGATCTGAATACGCTTGCCGACGAGTGCCTCTACTTCTACGTCAAACAAACGCCTGCCGAAGCGGACATGCAGAAACACTGGGACGACGAAGCCGCCACCCGTATGCTGCGCTTTGCCGAACGCCTCGAAGGTTTGGAAGACTGGACCGCCGAAGTCATCCATGACCTTTTCAAACCCTTCTGCGACGAAGAAGGCATCAAAATGGGCAAACTCGGCATGCCCCTGCGCCTCGCCGTCTGCGGCACGGCGAAAACGCCCAGCGTCGATGCCGTGTTGGCATTAATCGGCAAGGAAGAAGTGTTGAAACGGATTCGTTCGTAAGGCATGAATGATAAAAGGCCGTCTGAAATGTTTCAGACGGCCTTTTTTGGTTTTTATACTATAATTATTACATTTATATAAGGATAAATTATGAAAAATATTTCTCTTAAAATTATTTTAGTTCTTATATCTATATTTATAGTTTGTATTTATATATTTTTTAGACTCTTTATTGGAAATAATAATTTATTTCCAGTAATTCAAGGAAAAAATAGTATCCCTTTAATCGATATTTTCAATGGGTATGACGAAGTTTGTATTCAAGAGCCTTATGTATTGGAAACTGATTTTGAGAATAAATTAGGTCAAAAGTTATTTTTTTACAACATGGCTGAAGATAAAACGATATTTTGGGCTAAGAAAAATGGAAGTTTTGAGAAGGTTTATTACATAGAATCATGGCCTATGAATAAGCTCTCCGAGGTCTGTTATCCAGTAAATAAAAACATTTGTTTACAGGCAGAAAAATCAAATAGTTCAAGTTTTTCTAACTTTAATTTAGAGAAGTGTGAAAATAAGTGACTAATATTATAATTTTTTAGTGACCTCGTATCACTGTAAGAAGGTAATTCTAATTAATATGGTGCATTTTAGGTAGAGATAGTAAAAGACCTTGTAATAACAACGATGACATATATAAATATGTTCTTTTGCGTGCTACACTAGCTCGAAATATTCAAAAGCATTTGAAAGTGTATTTTAGAGTTAGTTCTAATGCTCTTTATCCTAAAGACCATCTTTGGTTTTGCTGAAATGTAGAAAGCGACAAAACCGGATCAATTAACCCAATTAGGAGTAACATGATGCGTAGAAAATCTAAGAAAATCATCCTATTAATAGGATGCATTGTTGCTATTGTATTGTTAACGCAGTGTGAGTTGGTAAAGGTTTACTTGTCTCAAGCACTTTTTCCTACCGAGGTCGTTCCCTTCCCAATGGGTGAAGGTAAAACAGTCAGTTATACGGTGGATTCGTGGGGCAAGAAGTTTTACGTTATCTACTTAAATATTGAATATACCGACTGGAACAAGGCTTTTATAGACACGAAAGGGCACGAAAAAATACCATACAACGTCTCTATTAAATGCTACCACTTGAAGGATGGGCAGGAAATATTGTTTTATGAAAGTAAGCATTCTGACAAAACCGATGAACGGCATTGGTTTAATGCAAGTAACGGCTGGGAGCCGATTCATCCTCACAGTCCAGATGCCAGCGGTATGAGTTCAGCCCTTAAAGGTTTCGATTTACCCTACGGCAAATACCGCTGCGATTTTAAAGATGAAAGCCCATCTGAAATCAAGGCGAATATGAAGGCGGCGGGTATTGTCGCCACCTATCTTGAAATCTCACCTTATATTGCATTGTTTCGTTAAAGAAAGGAAATTACATGACCGCATCAACATATAGGCTTACCGTAAAATTTGCTCCTTCCAGAGTGCCTTCTTTCAATGAAAAGAAAAAGGAATGGGAAACATCTACTTGGGGGCACGTTTGGCTGGAAGCGCGTAAACCTGGCGAAGCATTGGATGCCAAGCCGTCCTTTTGTGCCGGTTGGTCAACAGGAAGGACTGTATTTGCTAAAGGAGAAGATAATCTTAGCAGGGACGATTGGAAAAATTACCGAAATGGTAATGGCGAACGAATCAGTTCCATTACAGTGGACATCAGCAAAGAACAGTTTGATAAGTTACAGACTTATCCCGCTTTAGCAGCAAATGGAAAGATTCCGGGTTTTTACAAAGGATATCATGCACGTGATAATTCCTGTATTGACTTTTCCGGTAAAGGATTGGGCTTCATCGGTTTGGCTGGTAGAGATTTTGACGGCAGCGCTCTTTTCTGGGCGCGCCCCGATAAACAGGTCAATGCGTTTTTAAGAATACCGAAGAAAAGGTGCAGCATTGGTGGTGGAACATCGAGGGCGCAGTTACACATTTGCAGAAAACGAACGCGACGTTAAAAAATTCTGGAGAACAATCGATCCGTATTGGTATCTTGCCCAAGATGAGAATGAAAGAGAGCAGTCGTACCAATATGCACAGGCAGACATTGCTAAACCGACCCTGAGAATTGAGGATATGCCGCAATCCGCACAAAACATCTACCATCAGGGCAAACAGGTTTTGACTGATTTCTTCGATAAAAAAGACATTGCTTACGATGCAAATAGTTTAGACAATATTGCTATGGCGTTGGCTTCAGTGGGCTATCCAAAATACATGAGAGGTGTGTCTTTAGTTAATATTAATAATGAAGAAATAGTGATTGGACACAAAGCTCCTGAGTTGAGGACAGCTTCGGTAAATATGAAAATAGCTGCAAACACACCAATCGAAGAAAGTTTAACCAAGATACAGGAAACTGCACAAGCTTTTGAAGATGAGGTGCAACAAAAACAAATAGCGCAATCTCAATCGCGGGGAATAATGATTTCTTGAGCATAAGTCACATCCACCCAAAGGAAAACCCATGAAAAAAACCTTACTTGCCCTGATGATGTTATCCGCCGCCGCGGCGTATGCCGGTGAGGCGGAAGACCGTTTGCTGTCCGTCCAATCGGTTTACCGTACCGCTTTGCATGAGCAAAACAGCAACGACAGCAAAATCATTTCCCTGCAAAGCGATTTGGAAAGCGCGCAGCGCCGTTTGCAGGCAGCGCAATCCGATATTGACCGTTTGAAAGGCGAAATTCAGACGGCCTTGGCTCAGAAAGAGCAGCAAAATGCCAAGCTGCAACAAGCCGGTCAGATGTTGGATGCGGCTTGGAATGCCGTTTACGGCGCAGGCGGCAGTAAGGCGAATCAATAATTTAGACATTGTATTATTTGCGTTTTACGCTTCTTTTATCATATTTATAAGGAAACCTCATGTCCCTACCTCCCTGCCCGAAATGTCACTCCGAATACACTTACGAAGACGGCGCTCAATACGTTTGCCCTGAGTGCGCCCATGAGTGGAACGAGGCCGATGCTGCGGCTGCAAGCGATGATGCCTTGGAAGTCAAAGATGCCAACGGCGCGGTCTTGCAAGATGGCGATACGGTTGTTTTGATTAAAGATTTGAAAGTCAAAGGCAGCTCTATGGTCATCAAGCAAGGCACCAAAGTCAAAGGCATCCGCCTGCAAGAGGGCGACCACAATATCGGTTGCAAAATCGATGGCAGCGCGATGAACTTGAAATCTGAGTTCGTCAAAAAAGCCTAAAGATTTTATTTTTGAAAAGGCCGTCTGAAACCCTAGTATCAGGTTTCAGACGGCCTTTATACATTTTATTCAAAATAAAATAAATATTTATTTAAAATTAAATAAATTGAATAGGTTTGAATTTCAGGCCGTCTGAAAAAGCGGCGACAAAATGTTCCGCACATACGCGGGTGTAAAACCGTTAAAATAACGCTTTCCCCTATTCTACGGAACCATTATGCCTCAGCCGACCGCCAAACAGATTTTGCACGAAGTATTCGGTTATCCCGAATTTCGTGGCAAGCAGGAGGCTATCGTCAATGCTTTGGCCGGCGGCGAGAGTTTGATGGTGCTGATGCCGACAGGCGGGGGCAAGTCTTTGTGTTACCAGATTCCGGCACTGATGCGCGAAGGCGTGGCGGTTGTCGTATCGCCGCTGATTGCGCTGATGAACGACCAAGTGGCCAGCCTGCATGTGGCCGGGATTGAAGCGGCGGCAGTCAACAGCAGCACATCGGCAGATGAGGCGCGCGAGATTGCCGACAAACTTGCCCAAGGCCGTCTGAAACTGCTTTATGTCGCACCGGAACGCTTGGTTACCGACCGCTTTTTACGTTTTCTCGACCAACAAACCGTCAGCCTGTTTGCCATTGATGAGGCGCATTGCGTCAGCCAATGGGGACACGATTTCCGCCCTGAATATCAACAGCTCGGCATGCTTGCCGAACGCTATCCGAACGTCCCGCGCATCGCCCTGACCGCTACCGCTGATGCGGCCACGCGCGCCGACATCAAGCATTATCTGCATTTGGACAATGCGCCCGAATTTATTTCCAGCTTTGACCGTCCGAATATTTATTATCAGGTTATCGAAAAAAATAATGGCAAAAAACAATTGCTGGATTTCATCCGCAAGCAGATGCATGGGCAAAGCGGCATTGTGTATTGCTTAAGCCGCAAAAAAGTAGAGGATGTGGCGCAGTTTTTGTGTGAAAACGGCTTGGAGGCGATTCCGTATCATGCCGGTTTGAGCATGGACGTGCGCGAGGAAAACCAACGCCGCTTTACGCATGAAGACAATATTATCGTGGTGGCGACCGTGGCGTTCGGCATGGGCATAGACAAACCTGACGTGCGCTTTGTCGCCCATCTCGATATGCCCCAGAGTGTCGAACATTTCTATCAGGAATCGGGGCGTGCCGGCCGGGACGGACTGCCTGCCGTTAGCTGGCTGTGTTACGGTTTGAACGATTGGGTGTTGTTGCGCGAACGGATTGCCGAGGGCAACAGCGACGAGATGCAAAAGCAAATCGAAATGCAAAAACTCGATGCCATGCTTTCCGTCTGCGAAACCGCCGCCTGCCGCCGCGTACTGCTGCTCAAACATTTTGGCGAAGAATCCGAACCCTGCGACCATTGCGACAACTGCCTGCATCCGCCCGTGCGGTTTGACGGTACAGTGTTGGTGCAAAAATTACTCAGCTGCGTGTACCGCGCCGGACAACGCTTTGCCGCCGGCTACATCACCAACCTTTTGCGCGGTAAAAGCGACGATTGGATACAGCGCAACGGCCATGACAAACTCTCCACATTCGGCATCGGCAGCGAACAGACCGACAAGGAATGGCGCAGTGTCATCCGCCAGTGCATCAGCCTGGGCTATCTCACTGTCAATGTCGAGCAACATCAAGCCTTGCAGCTGACCGAAGCGGCAAAAAAAGTCCTCAAGGGCGAAACCGAAGTCATGCTGCGCCCCCTGCGCCGCGAAAAAACGGCCACCCAAAAGCCGAAAGACGATTGGTTGCGTACCGAGCGCGAAGAGCGTTTGTGGCAGGCATTGCGCCAATGGCGGCAACAACGCGCCCGGGCGGAGGAAGTACCGGTTTATGTGGTTTGCGGCGACAAAACCCTGCGCGATATTGTCGAAAAAATGCCCCGAAGTTTGGAAGATCTACATCAAATCTACGGCTTGGGCGAGGCGAAAATCAATAAATTCGGTTGGGAAATACTCGACGTTTGCGAAACGGCCGAAGCCGGTACGGTTTCCACAGACAGTGCACAAGTTATCAACAGTTTGGGCGAGCGTGAACAGGCCTTAAAACAGGCTTTGGAAACTTGGCGCGAGCAGCAGGCAAGTGCCGATCAAGTAACGCTGGGGACGGTATTCTCCAACGAAAGCATGGATGATTTGCTGACCAATACGCCTGCCGAACCCATCGACCTTTTGGGCGTGTATAAACTAGGCGAAAAACGTATCGAACAATACGGCGAGGGTATTTTAAACATCTGCCGCCCGTTTTCAGACGGCCTGAGCGAAGAGGACAAATGTAAACGTCGCTTGATGCGCCGTCTGCTTCAGTGGAACATCGATACTGCCCGCCATGAAGGCCTTGAAGCCTATCAGATATGCAGCAAAGTCACCTTGCGTGCCATTGCCGCCCGACGGCCGCAAGATTTGGCGGAGTTGGCGGAAATCCACGGTATGAATGAGGAGAAAACCGACAAATACGGCGCGGAAATTGTCGAATTGTGCAAACAAGCGGATTAATTGACCGCGTTTATTGTCAAAGGCCGTCTGAAACCCAATCAAGCATGGTGTTTCAGACGGCCTTTTTGAATTTTTAATTTTTATAAAACAATAAATAAGAAAATATTTGTATTGAATGTGTCAGTTTTTTGAGGCCGTCACGTCTAAACAGGCATGAAATATGGGATGGTGCCGATTGATTTTTCGTCCCATCCTATTCAACACACATCAATAAGGAAAATAAATGAACACCTCATCCAACCCCTCTTGGCAGGCTGCTTTCGGCTTGTTGACGCTCAGACTTTTTGCCGCGTATGAATTTCTTGAGTCCGGTCTGGAAAAATGGAACGGGGAAAACTGGTTTGCAGATATCAACAGTCAATTTCCCTTTCCGTTCAATTTGTTGCCGGATACGGTCAACTGGAATTTGGCCATGTGGGCGGAACTGGTTTTGCCTGCGCTGCTCATCGTCGGCTTGGCAACGCGGCTGTCCGCGCTGGGATTGATGGTCGTAACGGCTGTCGCATGGTCTGCGGTACATGCCGGCTTGGGGTACAATGTGTGCGACAACGGTTATAAAATGGCACTGATTTATTTGGTGGTTTTATTTCCTGTCCTATTGCAGGGCGCAGGCGGTCTGTCTTTGGATGCCCTGCTGAAGAAACGCTGTTGCCGCATCAAGCATTTTCTTTAATGATTCACGGTCGCGGGCCGACTTTAAATGCCCGATATTATCCCTTGATTTATTTAAACCCATATTTTTAAAAGGAAGTTAAAATGAAAAAAAATGTAGCTGCTGCTCTGGCCGGTGCATTGTCCCTGTCTCTGGCTGCCGGTGTTGTTGCCGCTGATAAACCGTTAAGCAGCAAAGCAGGTGTTCAAAAATCTGCTCAAGGCTCTTGCGGTGCGGTTAAAGCCGGTGAAGGTTCATGCGGTGCAAGCGCTGTTTCTAAAGCAAGCGAAGGCAAATGTGGCGAAGGCAAATGCGGTTCAACCGTGGAAAAAACTCACGCTAAAAAAGGCAAAGCATCTAAAGCCAAAGCTGCCAAAGTAGTAGAAGGCAAATGCGGCGAAGGTAAATGCGGTTCTAAATAATCCTGCAATATACCTTTAACAAAGTCGCATTTTATAAACGAAAATGCGACTTTGTCGTTCATACGGCACCATAACAGGACATCACCATGATTCAACACGCAGGCTTGGGCTACCGCCGCGACTTGGCGGAAGACTTCCTCTCGCTTTCAGACGACAGCCCGATACGCTTTATCGAAGCCGCCCCCGAAAATTGGCTGAAAATGGGCGGCAGGGCGCGCAAACAGTTTGACCGCGTGGCAGAACGGCTGCCGCTGGCGTTGCACGGATTATCCATGTCATTGGGCGGACAAGCCCCGCTGGATACCGACTTGATAGACGGCATCAAAGAAATGATGCGCCGTTACGATTGCACGTTTTTCTCCGACCATTTGAGCTACTGCCACGACGGCGGTCATCTTTACGATTTGTTGCCGCTGCCTTTCACTGAAGAAATGGTGCAACATACCGCTCGGCGTATCCGCGAAGTGCAGGATCGATTAGGCTGCCGCATTGCCGTAGAAAACACCTCCTACTACCTGCATTCCCCGCTTGCCGAAATGAATGAGGTTGAGTTCCTTAACGCCGTTGCACGCGAAGCCGACTGCGGCATTCATTTGGACGTGAACAATATTTACGTCAACGCCGTCAACCACGGATTGTTGTCGCCCGAAGCCTTTTTGGAAAACGTTGACGCAGAGCGCGTGTGCTACATCCACATCGCCGGACACGACGTCGAAACGCCCGAATTGTTGATTGATACCCACGGCGCGGCGGTTTTGCCGACCGTTTGGGACTTGCTCGAACTCGCCTACACCAAGCTGCCGACCATTCCGCCCACCCTGTTGGAACGCGATTTCAATTTCCCGCCTTTTGCCGAACTCGAAGCCGAAGTCGCCAAAATCGCCGAATATCAAACGCGTGCCGGAAAGGAATACCGCCGTGCAGCCTGAAACCTCCGCCCAATACCAACAACGCTTTGCCCAAGCCATACGCGAAGGCGAAGCCGCCGACGGACTGCCGCAAGAGCGCCTGAACGTCTATATCCGATTGATACGCAACAATATTCACAGCTTTATCGACCGCTGTTATACCGAAACGCTGCAATACTTTGACAGCGAAGAATGGGGCCGTCTGAAAGAAGGTTTCGTCCGTGACGCGCGTGCCCAAACGCCCTATTTTCAAGAAATCCCCGGCGAGTTCCTCCAATATTGCCAAAGCCTGCCGCTTTCAGACGACCTCTTGGCATTGATGGACTTTGAACACACCCAGCTGCTCGCCGAAACCGCTCAAACCTACAGCCAAACAATCCATGCCGATTCAGACGATTTGGCTTACACTCTTTCTCCCGCCGCCTTTGTGCGCCGTTATCAGTATGATGTAACGGATGAATTGCAGGAGGCGGAAACTACTGTTTTGGTGTGGCGCGATAAGGAAGACGACGTGATGTATCAAACGCTTGATGGATTCGGCGTATTATTGCTGGAAACGCTGGCAGAAACGCCCACTTCCCTAAACGGCCTGCAAACCATGCTGGCAGAGTTCATGCCGTCTGAAAATGCTTGGCAGGACGCATTAAGGCAAAAATGGACGGATTGGCGGGAACAGGGCATTTTGGTTGCGGCATAAACCAAGGCCGTCTGAAACGGGTACAGTCGGTTTTGGCGAAACAAAAAAACTACTGAAATCGTTTATAGATTCAATCGCATGCTCTTTCCGTATCAGCGTAAAATTAAAAGTATATTTATTATTCATTTCATACTGATACATTATGGCCCTACCCGAACTGACCGATGCCGAGCTTGCCAAATCCCGCAAACTGCTGCTGCGCTTTGCCCGTATCCAGTTGCCCGACCGCCCCGATTTGGCGGAAGACCTCGTACAGGAAACCATGCTTTCCGCCTACCGTGCGGCCGAGGGTTTCAAAGGCGGCGCCCAAGTGAGCAGCTGGCTGTTTGCAATCTTAAAAAACAAAATTACCGACTGTTTGCGCCAAATCGGGCGGCAACGCCAAGTTTTCGTCACGCGAGATGAAGAAGCTTTGGATGAAGCCTTTGAAGGACATTTTGCCGCCGACGGGCATTGGACGGACGAAGGACAGCCTCAGGGTTGGGACTCGCCCGAAGCCAGTTTAAACAATAAAGAGTTCTATCAAGTTTTGCAGACCTGCCTCTACCAGCTGCCGGAAAACACCGCCCGCGTGTTTACCATGAAAGAGATTCTCGGCTTTTCAAGCGATGAAATCCGCGAGCAATGCGGCATCAGCCATGCCAACTACCACACCATCATGCACCGCGCGCGCGAAACTTTGCGCCAGTGCCTGCAAATCAAATGGTTCTCCCATGCCTGACAGGAAAACGTCATGAAAAAATGCCGCAAAATAACCGATCTGATTTCCAAACAGCAAGACCAAGTGCGCCTCAGTCTTTTTAACCGTATTGCCCTTGCTGTGCACCTGTCGCTCTGCCCCCGTTGCCGCGAATATAAGAAACAGCTCGAATTAATCAGCAACGCCATGCACAAGATGTTTCGATGATTCAAAAAAAGGCCGTCTGAAACCTACCCCTGTCAGTTTCAGACGGCCTTTTTGTATCTGCTTTATGTATCGCTAATCTTAAATAAGACATGTTTTGCAGCTTACTTTTTTAGCAGTATTTGTTTTCAAACTTGCGCCGTTGGCCTTTGTTTTTGGAGGCATGGCTTAAGATTTTGATACGGTAGAACAAGATAAAGGCCGTCTGAAAGATGAATTTCAGACGGCCTTTATCACGGCTTTTAGTGTTGTTCTTCCGGCTCGGGTTCGTCTTTGCCGAACCAGTTGTCAAAGCGGATGGTGTATTTCAACTCGCCGCCGGAGGAGCGCGTGCCGATGCGGGCAACGGCCTGGATGGCGCGGGTCAGTTGGTACACGAGTTTGACGGATTGTTCGGCGCTGGAAATGCCGTATTCGTAACCTGCGTAGAGGTTGTTGGTGAGCTGTTTGCCGACAGTCAGGACTTGTTCGGCAGGGTTGAGCTCGCCGGTTTGGGCGTTGCGGCTGCGTTTACTGGTGAAGCCCAAATCATCGACAAGGCCGATGCGGTCGTTGACTTGGCCGGCAAGCAGTGCGCTGGCGGCCGCTGAGAGCGTGGCGTTGTCGCCGTCGCTGCCGCTGCTGGCACGGTTGAGGATGAGCCAGGAGAGTTTGTCTTTTTCACTCATGGCTTCTTTGGCAACCAAGGTCACGCGCGGATTGTTAAGGCTGCCGAGAACTTCGACACCTGCACCGACCGGGGAGAGACGGCGTTCGGCACGGATGTTGAGGTTCGGATCGGTCAGTGGGCCGACGAAGGAAACCGCGCCTTTGGTGATTTCGAGGTCTTGGCCGTAGGCTTTGTAGCGGCCTTTGACAACACGAACGGTACCGACGCCTTGGACGGTTTCGCCCGGGCGGGAAGTGAGGGTCAGTTTGCCACCGATGGTAACGTCTGCGCCGTAGCCGACAAAACGGACATTGTCGTTGATGTTCAAGACAAGATTCATATTAATAGGCGTGGTGGCCGTTGTTTCTTTTGGGGTTTCGCCCAGTACGACCACGTCGTCATCGAGGGTCGGCATGGAGGATTTTTGCGAACCAAACCTGCCGAAGTCGGTGTTGAGTGTGCCGTTGAGCGATACGCCTTTTTCCGGATTGTAGAGGACTTTGGCCGCGCCGGAGAGCTGCAGTCGGCGGTTCGGACGCGAGAGGGTGCGGTATTTGTCGAAGACGATGTCCACGTCAACATCGGGATTGGCGTTGGCAAGGTTGACCGCGCCTTTGAGCTCAATCGTGCCGCCACGGTGGAATTTGAGGCTGTCGATCACCCATTTTTGACCCTGCAGGCGTGAACGCAATACGCCGTTGTCCAGAATCAGGCCTTGGGTTTGATGGCGGTAATAGAGGTTGTCGCCGTTAATCAGGCCGCTCAGTTGCGGATCGTTCAGACGGCCTGCCAAGTTGACGGCGGCGTTCAGACGGCCTTTGAGGGTTTGGCCGACGGGCAGGAAGTTGCGGAAGACTTCGAGGTTGGCGACGTTCAGGTTAAGCTTGCCGCTCAGAGGGGCGGTATCGAAGCTGGTGCCCTGACCGATGTTGACGGTACCGTCGGCACGGCCGTAATTGGTTTGGAGGTCGAGGTTGCTGTTGACGGTAGGCGAACCGAGTCGGCCTCCGATGGTGGCGGTCGCGTTCAGACGGCCTGCAATGCCTTGGGCTGTCGCCGGCATAAAGGATTTGAGCGAGCCCAAATCGGGAACGCTGATATTGACCTTGCCGCTAACAGGGGCGTTGTTGATATTGTTGCCGAACTGTTGCGCGATGCCGAGCGTGCCGTTAACTTTGCCGAAGCGGGTGTTGCCTTCCAGCGTGCTGTCGATGCGGCCGTTTTGGAAACGGGTGCGCAGGGCGAGCGCGGAAAGTCCCAAAGGCTGTTTGTTTTTCGGGTCTTTGCCCGGCAGGATGATGTCGCCGCTTTGACGGTTGATGTTGAGGAAGCCACGCGCGTTTTGACTGTACGCCAAATCCCAGTCGCCGCCCAAAACGAGGTTGTGTTCGATAGGTGGAGTGTAGAAGTTGTGCAATTCGGTAATGTGCAGATTTTGCGCGCTGCCTTTACTGGTAATGCCGGCTTTCTTGTCCCAAACGAAATTTTGCAGGTTGAGGCTGCCGCCCATGGCCGCCCAGCGCGCGCTGCTGAGGGAAACGCGTTCGCTGCCGGCTTCGAGGTTGAGGCGGTTTTGCAGTTTGAGGTTGAACGCGCCGTTGATGTCGAGCGTGTCAACCGTGCCTTTCCATTGGGTTTGGTCTTTGTTGAGACCGCCGGTGGCATCGAGGTCGAGCTTGTAGCGTTTGTTGTCCACCGCCATGCTGCTGTTGCCGCGGATGTGGTGGTGCGAGCCTGTGCCGCTGATGAGCAGGTTGGCGTTGTCGATCATGGCCACGCCGCCGGAGACGGCGATGTGTTCGCCTTTAATATCGGCACTCAACGGACGGTTGGTATCGGGCGAACCTTTAAGCTTGAAGTCGAGGGTGCGGATGTTGACGGCATCAGCGACTTTGAAGTTACGCGCTTCGCCGTTCAAATCGGCTTCAAGGGTTTTGAGGCCGTCTGAAAAGCTGCCGGAGATGTAACCGCGCGCGTTGAGCAGGCCGCCCAAGCCGAAGCCGAAACGCGACAAATCGGGGGCGGTAATATTGAGATTGAGGCGGTCACCTTTTTTACCGAAGCTGCCGTTGGTTTTGATGATGTTGCTGCCGAGGGTCAGATCGGTCAGGGCGCGCGCAAGGTGTTTGTTTTCATAGGCGACGTCGGCTTTGCCGCTAAGCGGAACGCCGTTGAGCGTGCTCGGTGCAAACTGCATTTTGCCGGCGAATTTCTCTTGCGCCAGTATGCCGGTCAAGTTGATGTTGCCGTTGACGCTGCCTTGCGGAAGCTGCGGATCGATACGCGCAGGGTTGAAGGCTTTGCTGACGATGTCCAGTTGCAGTTTGCGGTCTTTGAAGAGTTCGAGCGAGCCTTTGGCGTTGAGTTCGCCGCCGTTTTGTGGAACCAGGCGGACTTTGTCGAGCTTGAGCGTGCGCTGGCCGAGCTGTTTGTCGGTTTGGAAAAACAGCATGCCGTCTGTGCGTGCGAATCCGCTGTCGAGATTCCAGTTGACGACGGGGGAGGAGGTTTCGCCTTTGACGTCGATACTGCCGTTCAGACGGCCTGCGATGTTTTGACGGACAAAGTCGTCCGCGCCGGTATTGTTGATGCCCAGTGCGAGTTTGAGCTGGTCTTGGGCGGTATCGATAGAGCCGGATACATCGATGCTGCCGTCTTTGAGCAGGTCGACGCCGATGTCTTCAATCATGACCGTGCCTTTGTCGTCGACGATGAATTCGCCGAGGATGCGTTTGACGGGGATATGATTTTCATCGGCAAAACCGGCTTGGTCGTTTTCCAAGTCAATCGAGCCTTCCAACGCGACACCGTTGGTAAACGACGGAATGGTGGTGGCGTCGAAATTCAGGCGCGCTTTGGGCAGGCTGGGCAGGAAGGCCTGCGGATTGATGTTGGAACCTTTAATCAGGATTTCGCCGACGGTTTCATTGAGGCTGTCAGCGAATGGATGAATAGTGGATTTGGCCGACAAATGAACGTTGTCGCTATCGAGCAGCAAGTCGGTGGATACGTCTTGCAGGCTGCCCCACAGGCGCACCGTACCATGTAGGGTTTCGCCCTCAAGCTGGCCTTTGGTGTAGATGGCGGTATTGAGGACGTAGGGTTTGTTCAAACCGAGTACCACCGCGCCTGTCGAGCTGCTCCATGGCGTGTCGGCGGTTTTGATGTGGAGGCGGTGTTCTTTTTTGTCGTAATGATAGGCCGCGTGCAGATGGTCGAGATAGACGGTCTGCTTGTCAAAACGCTTGCCCACGCTGATTTTTCCGGTTTCCAAACGGTCGAGATAGGCGGTAACGGGCAGGTCTATGCTGTCGGGCAGGCCTTTTGATGGCTCTTCTTCTTTGGGCGGCGTGCGTTTGGTCACGATGGCGATGTCGCCGGCCACGACTTCGGTGATGTGCAAGGACGGACGGGTCAACTCGGACGGTTTCCAATCAAAGCGGAAGCTGCTGATTTTGATGTCCGCACCTTCTGTTTCAATCAACCATTTGTCGCCTTCAAAACCTTCAATCAGCGTGCCCTTCAGCGTGTCCGAAGAGATTTTGACGCCGAACCATGACGGGATTTTGTACAAACCGAAACGCAAACCCGATTCCGTACCGACCAGCCAGCCGATTGCGCCGGTGGAAACGGTCAATACGCCCAAGGCAGACAGGACAAAGCCGCGCAACAGGCGTTTTTTGCGCTTTGGCGGGGCGGGCTGCTGTTCAGACGGCGTGGAAGTGTTTGCAGTATCGGTCATGATATTTTTCTGTTTGTCTGTTGTTCAGACGGCCTGAAATGGCTGAGGCCGTCTGAAAGAATGGATGGTGAGTATGTTTTTTAAAACCTTGTGCCCAAGCTGATGTGCCAGCGGATTTTCTTGTCGTGATGGTCGTAGGCAATGTCGAAGGAGAACGGCGCAACCGGGCTGAACCAGCGCACGCCCAAGCCGGTACCGTGTTTTAAGGTCATGTGTTTGAAGTTGCTTGCCGCATCGCCGACATCGTGGAAGATGGCGCCGGAGAAGCTTTTGGTAACCGGAAATTGATATTCGAGGCTGCCGACCACCAATGCGCGTTGTGGCAAGACGGAGCCGTTGGGGCCGGCCAAACCGATGCTGTCGAGTTCATAACCGCGTACGGAAGTTGCGCCGCCGGTGCGGAACATCAGGCTGGACGGCACTTCTTCGCCCTCGCGGGCATAAACGTAGCCTGCCTGTCCGCGTACGATGAATGTACCGATTTTTTTATTTTCAGGCGTGAAGAAATAGCCTGCGCGTGCTGTGGCGCGTGCCATTTGGGTGGAGGAGAGGAATTTGCCCAAGGTCGTGCCGATTTTGCCGTCGAGGTAGTAGCCGTTTTGTGGGTGCAGCTCGGTTTCGATGCTTTGCCGTTTCCATGAGGCGGTCAGCATAGTGGCATGGCTTCGGCCCAAATCGTAGCTGGTGTAGGGGACTTTGCGGTCTTCGGTAATAAATTCGAGGCCGAAGCGGGCGTCGATATTGTTGCGGTCACGGACATACCAAATACCGCTGGTCAGGGCGCGTTTTTCAAGGTTTTGCGTGGTCGAGCGGTTGTAGGAAACGTTGCTGGTCCAGTAGTTGCCGCGGTTGTTGCGCGGTTGGCTGATACCGGCGGCCAGCGTGGTTTCGTATTTGTCCATGTCCCAAACGATGGAACCGATATAACCCTTGTTAAAGAGGTTGTAATAGTCGTAGGCGATGCGGCCGCCGATTCCGTATTCGGAGTCGTAGCGGATACCGGTTTCCAGTTTGTGGCGCTTGACTTCGGTCACGTTGATTTTGACGGGAACGCGGTCGCCTTGCAGTTGATCGAAGTCGGCCTGTACGGACGCGCCGGAATAGTGGCCGTTTTGCTCGAGCGCCTGTTGCAGGTCGAGGATTTTGTCCAAGTCGTAAGGCGAACCGGGGTGGAAACGTGCCATGCCGGAAACCACGCTCTCAGGGTAGCGGCGTGTGCCGGTGATTTGGAAATCGCCAAAGTAAATGGGGCGGTTGCTCTCCACAATGACGTTCAAGTCGGCTTTTTGGGTATTGGGATTGATGGTGGCTTGGGTGGTGGTGAGTTTCGCCAACGGATATTTTTTACGTGTGACCGCGCTGAGGACGGAGGTTTTACTCGCACTCCAGCCATCTTGGTCGAAGTTTTCGCCAACGGGCTGTTGCCAGTTTTCCATCGCATTTTGGTAGTACTCGGCCAAGTTGTCGTCATTCAATACGTCGCCAAGGATGGCTACGCTGACGTTGTCGACTTTGGTGCGCGGGCCGGGGATGACGTTGACAGTATAGCTCTCGCCGTGGTCTTGAATATTGACGTTGCTGTTGAAGTAGCCTTTGGTCCGGAGCATGGTTTTGACGTTGTCGGGTGCCTCTTCGGCGAGGAAGCCGACCTGTTCTTTGTCCAGCTCTTCTTCCTGCTGCTGGGTAATCAGCGGCAGGTATTCTTCAAGCATTTCTTTGACTTCGCTGTCTTGGGTGTCGATTTTGACGGGGAATTTGGGCTTGAGTTTGCCTGTTTGGTCGTCTTTGGGCTGCTTGGGCATTTCGGATTCGGGAACAGCTTCGTAGTCTTCCGCTTTGGGAACGGAAGTATCTACTGCCAACGCGTGTCCGTAGGCGAGCGCCAATGATGCAAATAAAACAGGGTAGGTCAGTTTGGTCATGATGTGTGTTCGACAGCGACAATTCTTCAGTTTGGGGATTTTAACATTATTTCTGCAAGGTTTCAGGCTATGGTTGTAAACGGAAATTTAGCGCGATAACGTTACAAAATGCGACTTAAGGGCGGACTTTGGTTTGTTTCTATCTGATTGTAATATTTATGTTTTTGTATTTTTACTGATGAAGTTGCCTTTGTATTCGGCCTTATGGCGCAGATTTCAGGCCGTCTGAAAGCAAGATACAGAGAAGTAAAGCAACGGTATGGGCATACTTTAAAGTAGGGTTTGAGCGGGTTTGGCTGTATTTTTGGCATAAAGTGCCAACTGTGTCATAAATGCTAAACTTTAGTGCTGTTTTTGTGAGGTATGCATGAAAACTTCGCCGACAAATGATTTTTTATTTTAGAATGTAAGACTTTTTTAACATATCTTTAAATTGTGAAGGAACGGATATGGCAAGTGGCAATCCGATTTTGAACGCGCTCAATCGCGTCAGCCTGGTGGCGCAAATCGCCATCGGCTTGGTTTTAGGTATTATTGTGGGTGCAGTTTCGCCGCAAGTCGGTATCAGCGCAGGACTGCTGGGCAGCCTGTTTGTCGGTGCACTTAAGGCTATCGCGCCGATTTTGGTATTTGTTTTGGTGACTGCCGCCATTGCGCAACACCAAAAAGGCAATCAGGCCCACATCAAACCGATTTTGATTTTGTATATTTTCGGTACGTTTGCCGCGGCTGTGGTGGCAGTCATTGCCAGTATGGCATTCCCGACCACGCTGATTTTGCGTGCGGCCGGCGATGTATCCGTTGCACCGCCTTCCGGCATTGTCGAAGTATTGAAAACGCTGCTGATGAATTTGGTGGCCAACCCGATTAACGCGCTGGCCAATGCTAACTATATCGGCATTTTGGCTTGGGCTTTGGTATTGGGTGCGGCTTTGCGCCATCACGGCTCGGATACGACCCGCCAAGTGGCGGCCGATTTGGCCGATACCGTTTCGACGGTTGTGAAATGGATTATCCGTTTTGCGCCGCTGGGTATTTTCGGCTTGGTGTCTTCTACCATTGCGGAAACCGGTTTTGAAGCGCTTGCCGGTTATATGCAGCTGTTGGCTGTATTACTCGGCTGTATGCTGTTTATTGCTTTGGTGGTCAACCCGATTATTGTGTGGTCGCAAATCCGCCGCAACCCTTTCCCGCTGGTGTTTACCTGCCTGCGCGAAAGTGGCGTTTATGCCTTCTTTACCCGTTCTTCCGCCGCCAATATCCCTGTGAACATGGCATTGGCGAAAAAACTGGGTTTGCACGAAGACACTTACTCCATCTCCATTCCATTGGGTGCAACCATCAATATGGCCGGTGCGGCAATCACCATTACCGTTTTGGCAATGGCTGCGGCGCACACGCAAGGCATTACGGTTGACTTCGCCACCGCCCTGCTGCTGAGTCTGGTGGCTACCGTCAGTGCGTGCGGTGCATCCGGTGTGGCCGGCGGTTCGTTGCTGCTGATTCCTTTGGCGTGCAGCCTGTTCGGTATCGATAACGATGTGGCCATGCAGGTGGTTGCCGTCGGCTTCATCATCGGCGTGATTCAAGACTCTGCAGAAACTGCGTTGAATTCTTCCACCGACGTCTTGTTTACTGCCGCTGCCGATTTGGGCCGTCAACGTAAAGAGTGATTTTTAAGGGCAACCTAAATCCAGCAAAGGCCGTCTGAAAAGTTTCAGACGGCCTTTGTTTTATGTAAAGGAAAAGGGATTTTTAGATGGTCAAGCCGATAGATTGGTTTGGTCGGACTGACGGTATCTGCTGTCATCAGTCGGATTTTTCCCGTAAAATACAGTCTTGAATGTATTTGAACACTTCTTTTCAGACGGCCTGACCGTCTTATCACATTTGTAAAAACAATGATTAAAAAAATATTCTCATGGTTCGAGTCACGCATCGACCCTTATCCAGAAGCCGCTCCGAAAACGCCTGAAAAAGGGCTGTGGCGGTTTATTTGGAGCAACATTGAAGGCGTGCGCAAATGGATTGCCGTGTTGGCCGTGTTTACGGTCGGCGTCGGTATCATGGAAGCCTTGATGTTCCAATTTATGGGCAAGGTGGTCGACTGGCTCGGCACGTATACGCCGCAAACGCTTTTTGTTGAAAAAGGCCATGCTTTAATCGGCATGATGGCCATGGTGGCATTTTTTGCCGTTTGGACCTTTTTCGCGTCCAGTGTGCGCCTGCAAACCCTGCAAGGCGTGTTCCCCATGCGCCTGCGCTGGAATTTCCACCGTCTGATGCTGGGACAAAGCCTGGGCTTTTATCAGGACGAATTTGCCGGCCGCGTATCTGCCAAAGTGATGCAAACCGCGCTGGCGCTGCGCGATGTCGTGATGACCGTCGCCGATATGGTTGTGTATGTGCTGGTGTACTTCATTACTTCCGGCGTGATTCTGTCCTCATTTGATGCTTGGCTTATTTTGCCGTTTATCTGCTGGATGATTGGATTCGCCATGATTATGCGCCTCCTGATTCCCAAACTCGGCAAAACCGCTTCACGCCAGGCCGATGCGCGCTCGTTGATGACCGGCCGCATTACCGATGCCTATTCCAATATCGCCACCGTCAAACTTTTCTCCCACGGCGCACGCGAGGCCGCCTATGCTAAGCAGTCGATGGAAGAGTTTATGGTGACCGTCCATGCCCAAATGCGTTTGGCTACGCTGCTGCACACTTGTAGCTTTATCGTCAACAGCTCGCTGACCGTCGGCACAACCGCCTTGGGCATTTGGCTTTGGTATCACGGCCAAGTCGGCGTGGGCGCGGTAGCCACCGCCACGGCCATGGCATTGCGTGTGAACGGTTTGTCGCAATACATCATGTGGGAATCTGCCCGATTGTTTGAAAACATCGGTACCGTCAACGACGGCATGGCAACCCTGTCCAAACCCCACACCATCCTCGACAAACCGCAAGCCCTGCCGCTGAAAGTCACCCGAGGCGAAATCAAGTTTGAACACGTCGATTTTTCCTACGAAGCAGGCAAACCGCTCCTCAACGGCTTTAATCTGAACATCAAACCCGGCGAAAAAGTCGGCTTGATCGGCCGCAGCGGTGCAGGCAAATCCACCATCGTCAACCTGCTCCTGCGCTTTTACGAACCGCAAAGCGGCACGATTTCGATCGACGGCCAAACCGTGGACAGCGTTACCCAAGAAAGCCTGCGCGCCCAAATCGGTCTGGTAACGCAAGATACTTCCCTGTTGCACCGCTCCGTCCGCGACAACATTATCTACGGCCGTCCTGATGCAACCGAAGCCGAGATGATTTCCGCTGCGGAACGCGCCGAGGCCGCCGGTTTTATTCCTAATTTGAGCGATGCCAAAGGCCGACGCGGCTATGACGCACACGTTGGCGAACGCGGCGTGAAACTTTCCGGCGGCCAGCGCCAACGCATCGCCATCGCCCGCGTTATGCTCAAAGACGCACCGATTCTGTTGCTTGACGAAGCCACCAGCGCGCTCGACTCCGAAGTCGAAGCCGCCATCCAAGAAAGCCTCGACAAAATGATGGAAGGCAAAACCGTGATTGCCATCGCCCACCGCCTCTCCACCATCGCCGCGATGGACCGCCTCATCGTCTTGGACAAAGGCCGCATCATCGAAGAAGGCAGCCACGCCGAACTCCTTGAAAAACAAGGTCTCTACGCCAAACTTTGGGCGCACCAAAGCGGCGGTTTCTTGAGTGAGCATGTCGAATGGGAAAACAATTAAACGTTTTGAAAGAAGATAAAGAGCCGTCTGAAAAAACAATAATTTATATCGTGTTTAATTTGATGTCATGAATTAAAATGGTTGGGTAATTCAACGATAATCTACGCTAACTTTAGAAAGACAATATGAAACGATCTATCAAATATTTGAGTATGGCTGTACTTGCACTTACAACCAATGCATGGGCAGGAAGTGCAGAAGAAGAGTTGCTGAACGCATTTGTAAAATGTGATGCATCTATGTTTGATATCTTGAAAAACAAACAGGAGCCATTGAGCAAATATGCTCCGATTGAGAAAGTAGGAAAGACTGCACGTTTTCAGTTAGGTAGTGCCGATGAAGATGGGAAAAGACAGGTTATCTTCAATAAACCGATAATAGTAAACGGCATACATTTTAGTAGTTTTTCGGCAGAATATTCGGAACTGCCGGTTAATGAGACGGGTAAAAATCCTGTTTTTTATTTCTGGGGGTTCGAGCTTAAAAAAGCTCGGGCTGCTGATGTGGTAGCAAAGTTCCCTCAATGGGGATTGAAACCGATGGGAGAGGATTTTGTGACTTCTCCGCAAATTATTATTAATAGTCATAAGTCTTTGCGTTGGCAGCCAAATATGCAAGCAACGTCTGGTTCGATGCCTGCAAAAAATACAGTAGAAAAATCGCTGATATTGGAAGAGAGTGACGGTAAAACTTCTCTTATCTGTACTATTCAGGGTTATCCGAATGATAAACTGATTCGTCGTGAACGACTTGATCTAATCGGGGGAAAGTAAAATGAAAAAGTTAGCTGTTTTTTTGATGACAATTTGTTTACCAATCTCAGTATTTGCCGATAAGCCAAGATTTTTGCCGATGCTGGAGGGTGCTCAGAGTCGTGTTTATGCAGATATGGAAAGTATCAAAAATCATCCTCACAATCCAAATTTGTTAGTATATGATGTGATAACTAATTTTGATGATACGAATAAAAATTTGGCAGGTACTTCCATGATAGAGAAGCACTATCTGGATTGTCTGAACAGGATTGATATTATGAATCCGGAGCCGGTAAAGCTATACAGTCGTCATTTTGGAAAAGGGAAATTATTGCATGAGATCCCAAGGGAATCTGAACGGTTTGAAATGAAAGAGATTTCGACGATGAGTATACTATCTGCTACTGTGTGTAGTGTCGGCGGCCATGATTTTGGTGGTAATCCGAATGCTTTAGAAGATATGGGAAAAGCGTTGGATAAAATGGAACAAAAGAAAGGTCGGAAAAGATAAATCTCAAGGCCGTCTGAAAACATTTTCAGACGGCCTTTATTAATGAAGCAAAGGGCAGGCGGGATAACCGCTTTTTTAGTTGAAACCTTAGTTTTTTACAGCCCCAGCGACCAAGCATTTTGGTGTTCGGACAAGTCTTCCAAGCGGTTTTCGTAATGGGCGAAGATTTCTTCGATAATCTCGTCTTCGTCGTCGATGACGCGGATCAGGTTCAAATCCTCTTCCAAAATCAGGTTTCTGCCCAGCAACTGCTCGCGTATCCAGTCCAACAATCCCGCCCAAAATGCTTTGCCCACTAAGATAATCGGGCGGTCGGGCGTTTTGCCGGTTTGCACCAAGGTCAGGCTTTCAAACAATTCGTCCAATGTGCCGAAACCGCCGGGCATGACGACATACGCCACGGCGTGTTTGACGAACATGACTTTGCGCGGGAAAAAGTGTTGGAATTTAATCGACAAATCCTGATACGGATTGGCTCTTTGCTCGTGCGGCAACACGATATTCAGTCCCACTGCCGGACTTACGCCTGCAAACGCGCCTTTGTTGGCCGCTTCCATAATGCCCGGCCCGCCGCCGGAAATGACGGAAAATCCAGCATCCGACAGTTTGCGTGCCAAGCGTAATGTGAACTCGTAGTCAGGATGGTTTTCGGGCGTGCGCGCGCTGCCGTAAATGCTGACGGCTGGCTGAATGGCGCGCAATTCTTCGCCGGCCTCGACAAATTCGGAAATAATCTTCAATACATGATACGACTCGCGCGCCTGAATATCGCGGCGGGTTTCGTCGGGCAGCATGGGTTTGGGCAGTTTTTTGAGCAGGCTCACGGCTTTTCCTTCGTGTTTTTATGTGCAGTATTGTAACCCGAAAGGGGCGGGCCGTCTGAAAGTTGGGTTTCGGCGGCAAGTGTGCCTGTCACATTTTCAAAAGCCCGTTACAATATCTGCTTTTATTCAACTGCTCCGTCATGCTCGATATTATCCACCGCGACAGCCGCACCATTGCCGTCAACAAACCTGCCGGAATGCTGGTACACCGAAGCTGGTTAGACAAACACGAAACCCGTTTTGCCGTGCAGACCCTGCGCGACCAAATCGGGCAGCACGTCTATCCCGTCCACCGCCTCGACCGCCCGACTTCCGGCGTCTTGCTGTTTGCCCTCGATACGGAAGCTGCACGGTTATTGACGCAGCAGTTTGAAAACAAAACCATCGAAAAAACTTATTGGGCGATTGTTCGCGGTTATCTGCCTTCAGACGGCCTGATTGATTACGCCCTCAAATATATGCCTGACAAAATCGCCGAAGCGCAGACCGAAGCCACATTGCAGGAAGCGCAAACCGCCTACCGTTGTCTGGCACAAACCGAGTTGCCGTTCCAATCGGCCCTGCGTTATCCGACCTCGCGTTATTCGTGGGCCGAACTCACGCCGCACACCGGCCGCAAACACCAACTCCGCCGCCATATGAAACACATTTTTCACCCCATCGTCGGCGACACCAACTACGGCGATTTGCGCCAAAACCATGCTGTTGCCGAACATATCGGCACGCAACGCCTGATGTTGCACGCGCGAAGCCTCAGTTTTCAAAGCATAGAAGACGGCAGCCGGATGACTGTAAACGCGCCGATAGACAACGACTGGCGGCTTTGGATGGAAAAATTCAAAACCGAGGCCGTCTGAAAATCCAAACCGCACATTTTCAGACGGCCCGGTCATGGAAAAAAACAGGCAAATCCCTTACAATACGCCCCTAAAATTTTGAAAGAACACAAGAATCATGGAAGCCGAAGTAATCAACCAGCTTAACAACACCCTAAACGACTTGGAGAAGCGCAGCGAAGACATCCGCGTCTATATGGACTACCAAGGCAAAAAAGACCGCCTTGAAGAAGTCGTTGGCCTCTCCGAAGACCCGGAACTCTGGAACGACCCCAAACGCGCCCAAGAAATCGGCAAAGAGCGAAAAATCCTTGAAGGTATCGTAGTGACCCTCGACAACATCGCCACAGGTATCGAAGACAACCGCATGCTGATTGAAATGGCCGTCGAAGAAAACGATGAAGAAGGTTTTGCCGCCGTGCAGGGAGACGTGGCCGGTTTGGAAAAACAAATGGCCGACCTCGAATTCAAACGAATGTTCAACCAGCCTGCCGACCCGAACAACTGCTTTATCGACATTACCGCAGGCGCAGGCGGTACGGAAGCGGAAGACTGGGCGGGCATGCTGTTCCGCATGTACAGCCGCTACGCCGAGCGCAAAGGCTTCAAAATCGAAATCCTTGAAGAAGACGATGGCGAAATCGCAGGCATTAACCGCGCTACCATCCGCGTGGAAGGCGAATACGCCTACGGCCTGCTGCGTACCGAAACCGGCGTTCACCGCTTGGTTCGCTACTCGCCGTTTGACTCAAACAACAAACGCCACACCTCGTTTGCCTCCGTGTTCGTCTATCCCGAAATCGACGATTCCATCGAAATCGAAATCAACCCCGCCGATTTGCGTATCGACACCTATCGCGCATCGGGCGCGGGCGGTCAGCACATCAACAAAACCGACTCCGCCGTGCGTATTACCCACGAGCCGACAGGGATTGTGGTGCAATGTCAAAACGACCGTTCGCAACACGCCAACAAAGCCGCTGCGATGGAAATATTGAAATCCAAACTGTACGAATTGGAAATGCGCAAACGCAACGAAGAGAAACAGGCATTGGAAGAAGGCAAGTCCGATGTGGGTTGGGGCAGCCAAATCCGCTCATACGTTTTGGATTCCTCACGCATCAAAGACTTGCGTACAGGCTACGAAGTCGGCAACACCAAAGCCGTATTGGACGGCGACTTGGACGGCTTCATCGAAGCCAGCCTGAAACAAGGTGTGTAAACCGTAAGAGATAAACAGGCCGTCTGAAAGATTTCAGACGGCCTGTTTGTTAGTAACTATACCTTGTATATCGGAACTTCCGTATCATAGCA
>NZ_KV810277.1:0-260 GCF_001812735.1 Neisseria sp. HMSC069H12 | reverse complement strand
CCTGTAGTCAACGCTTCAGATATTGCCGGCAAACTGCTGACAGGCGATAAAAAATATGCCTGCGAGGCCATTGCCTGCCTGACTTCTCCGGGTACGCCGCCTAAAGAATGCAACCCTGCACTGCACAGGTTCTATTCCATTCACCACAAATACGCGCAAGACACCATCAGCGCTCGCCGCCGCTTCCTACAGCAGTGTCCTGCTTCCCGTGACAAAGAGATTGCACCCATTATCGAAATAGTCGTACATCGATAATCTAT
>NZ_KV810276.1:0-5514 GCF_001812735.1 Neisseria sp. HMSC069H12 | reverse complement strand
GGTGCTCATGGAAAATCCCCTAAATGTCTTGGTGGTAATTTAGGGGATTTTGGGGGATTTTGTAAAGGTCTCAAACTGCCTTAGCATTGAATGTCCAGATTCCCGGAATGACGGTTTAGAAGTTACCCTAAACCTCAAAAAAAACCTGCACCTTAATCAGTTGGCGGTTTAGTCCGACTTTTGGGGTGCAGATCAAGCTTTCAGACGGTATTTCCTTTAAAACTTCATTTCAAGCGCGAGGCTGAAGTTCCTGCCCGGTGCGGCATACCTTCCATAGTTACTGTCGCCGCTGTGCCGGTTTGCCGTGCTTTCCGCAGTCTGGCGCAAGGATTCCCAAGTAACGTAGCGGTAGTTGCCGATATTGTAGATAGCAGCCCTCAAGGTCAGCCGTTTTTTCAGATTAAGATAGGCGGAAACATCTGCCGTCGACCAAGCAGACGACGCTCTTTTTGCCGAATATCGTTTTTGATCGCCTGCCAGATAAGCAAGTTCATCAGGGTTTTTCCCTTTGGAATAGGTCAGCATAATGTTTGCGCCCCATTTCCCCTCGGGCTGGTCGTATCCGAACCCCAAAACATAACGCGACGGCTGTACCGCATCCAAAGCATAGCTGCGGAGGGACAGTCCCGGCCGGTTGGATACCGATTTCGGTTTGATACGGTTGTACGCCAAAGTCGTGTACAAACCTTCGGGCAGTTTGTGATACACACCGTTCCAGTCGATTTTTCCCAAGATGTTGATGCCTTGGAGCGACATATTTTGGGCATTGTAATAATCGCGTATATCAATCTCTGTCAATTGTCCTGCCTGATTCGGCAATTTGGTTTTTTGATCGGCAACGGCAATCATATCGGTATAACGGTTGCGGAAGCTGCTGATTTCCAAAAAGCCGAAATCGCCCTTCCACTGCAAACCGATTTCGCGGTTGGCTGCCTTTTCCGATTTCAGGGCAGGACGCTGCCAGCCTTTCGGATAATCGTGATAAATGTCTATCCCGAAAAGTTCTTGGAAGGAGGGCGTTCTGAAGCCGCTGGAGGCTCGGTAAGACAAAGAAAAATGCCGGTTCGGTTTGAACACGATGCCGCTGTTCCACGAACGGTCAACATACCGCCCGTTGCGGACGAGTTCTTCCGACGTGGTAAAGTTTTGCCGGTCGTACCTGCCGCCCAAGCTGAAATCGAAATATTTGCCGATTGAAAAACGGTCGTTCAAAGAAATGTGGATATTGCTGCCGTTGATTTTTCTTGGCACGCATTTGCGGGAACGCAGGGTTTCGATGTAGCCGCAGACCGACCCTTCGACGACTTCGGGCTTACCCAAAAGATACTTGTCTCCCTTATCGGTGTAATCCGAGTATTCCGAAATCCTTGCCGCATTGTGGGAAAGCTGTTCGGGGCGGGAGATCGCTTTGGAAGCATCGTAACCGAAGCCCAAAGTCAGATGGTGTTTCGTCCATTTGTTTTTCAGCGACTTCTCAAACGAGGCATTCAAAACATTGTGCTGTTCGCGGTAGTGGAAACGGTCGCTGCTGTCGTAGGAATACGGCTTGTCTGCCGACGCGCGGCAGGATTTGTCCACGGCAGGATACACGGCGCAATTCAGCTTCAGCGTGTTGTTGTCGGTTGCCACGCCCTGTTTGTCAAACGACAACACCGCCTTGTCCGCCCAATTGTCAGAATACGCTTCGTTTTCATAACGGTACAGCAAACCCATACGGCGGCGGCGGTGATGTTCGTCTATAAATTTGGTGCGGGAATATTTCAAACCTATGCCCTTGACCCATTTTTCTTTGTTTTTATCCCACGCTTCTATATTCGGCACAAAATACAAGCCGTCGCGGAAATCGTTGCCGTCGTACACCCCGCTCTTGTCGCTAAACTTTTTCGCCTCGTCCGTACCGTAATACTGTTTTTCCGTCATATCGCGGATGTCGTAACGCTGTTTGGTATCCTCAAACACGCCGCCGACATAATGCCTGCCGCCGAAGCGGTAGCCCAGCTTGGCAAGCCACGAACCGCTGCGGTAATCCATCGGATCGGGCAATATCCTGCCGCCGCCTGTGTACGATTGGGCGGACAGGTTTTCGTGGCGCGCCTGCGCCTCCCGCACCATCGCTTCTTCTTCACTGTTTAAAGCCTGACCTTTTGAACGGCGTTCTTCCACCCAGCGGTTGAGCTGGTTTTTCAAATATTTCCCGTTGCCCGCCAATTTTGCCACAGGCTTGAGCTCACTCTCGCCCTCCGCCAGGAAATATTCCGCCTTTTTATTCGGACTCTGAATATCGTATGTCTGGCGGAACGCGTCCAAACGGTCTATGCCGTATTCCACCCCGTCCGCAATATCGCCGTGCGGGCGCGTTTCCCGCCCTTGGCGTTCGGTTCGGATTAACAGCCCTTCCCAACCGTCCTTACTGAAACCCGCGCCGAGCGACTTCATAAATTGGCGGTTTTTACTGCCGTAGGCGGTTTTTGCCTGTATCCCCCAACTTTTGCCGTCTGAAATCAGGTCTGCCGCCTCTTTGGTGCGGAGGGAGACTGCTCCGCCGAGCGCACCGCTGCCGTGATCGGAAGAACCGGCACCTTTGTCGATTTCTACCGTACCGACGTTTTCATATTCGATTTCGTTGATTGCACCGCTGCCGCCGCGTCCGCCGTATCCGCTCAATGCACCCTGCACGGTAAACGCCTGTATTTGGGCAACACCGTCGACCGAAACCGCCACACGGTTTTTATCCACGCCCCGTATCGAATAACCGCCGCTCGCGCCGTTACCTTGTTCGACGACGGCCACGCCCGGATCGTAGCGCGTCAGGTCGCGGATACCGAGTACCTGTTCTTTGTTCAACGTTTCCGACGTTTTGACGATTTTGCCCAAACCGGTCGCCTCTTTCGATCGCCGTCCCACTTTGGCGGCACGGACGGTAATCTCCTTCAATGATTGACTTTGCGCCGCATCAGATGCCGCCGTTTCGGGGTTTGCCGCATATGATGGGAAAGCGGCTGCAATGGCCAAGGCGGTCAGGGTAAGCGGGAATGTATGCCTTCTGTTCATCGTGTTGCCTCCTTGTCATCTTTCTTCGCACCAAATACCACACCGATTTTTTGTTGGGGTTCGGCAAAGCTGCCGCCCAATTCCGATGCATGAGGTCCGTAAAAGCCCCCTGTTACATGAAGGTTCTCGGCTTTAAACGGTTTGGAGGATGTTGCACCCCTGCCAAGCAGGTCGATACCTGTATCACGGGTACGTGCTGCTGCATGGAAACCGTTGTGCTCAATAATACCGTTTTCAATATAGAAGGCAGGTTCTACACCATTTTTCTCCATCAGGGTGCCGGAAAGGGACTTGTTGGCAAAGTTAACGTCGAATTCGGCTTTTGCCGCTTTATCCGCATGGTTATCCCATTGGATCGGCGCGCCGATACGGGCTTCCCATGAACCTCTATAGTGGACATTCCCAATTTTGGGGATGTCTGCCTCGGAAGTGCGGATACCTTTTATGAAAAGGTCGATATTCCTGTATGCAGAAGCGGGTTGGACAGGTGATTTTCCATCCGTGCCTACGCTTTCCGCGTTGTTTCCTTCATTTTTTCCTGCTGTATTTGCTTCCCCGTTATCTTCCTCTGCCGGCAACTCGGAAGAAGCATGACCGTCATCGGTATCATTTTCCAAACCGTCTTCACCGTCTTCAGGCTCTAAACTTTCATTTTCATCATCAGGTCCCGCGCCTTCATGATCGGAATCTTCGTCCTCTGTTGCAGTCGGTTTGACGACGGGACGGTCGGTTTGCATCCGTCCGATTTTCACATAGTTCAGAAAATCGCAGCAGGTTCGGATTGTCGTTTTCCTGCCGTCGGCAAGAACGATGGTTTGAGTATCTTTGACCAAGGAGATTTCACGCCCTTCGACAAGGAGTTTGTCAGGATGGGCAAAGTCGGGCATAGGCTCGGCAATAAACGGACGTGCCTTAGGATCGGCAGCTTCGTCGGCGGCAATTTTCAGCGAATCCAAGATTTTGGTATGCGTTTCAGACGGCACGGAGCTATTTTGTTTGCCTGCGAATACGCCGAATACGCTTTTGTCGTTGCTGATAAACCGTCCGGCAAGCTCTTCTCCGTTATCGCCGAAAAAACCGCCCTCAAGCCGCTGATCGGCATCGGCATGGAAAAACAAATGCTCCTTACCGGCATGTTTTTCCGCTAAATCAGGATTGACCTTGGCACTGCCGATAAAGCGGTTGCCGTCCAATTTTGCAGTAATGTTGTAAATGATCAGCGGCTTTTTAGGTTCATCTGGATTATTCTTATTTTGCACATACTGATTTTTAATCAACTTACCTTCCAGGTTTTTTTTGTCGAAATTAACCGTATATTCGGCAGGATGTTTTTCCCTGTCGTCGGCATCCCTAGCCGCATAAGAAGTTGCACCAATATTATTACCATAATATGTGTTATAACCCAAATTCTCACTGGCAACCGCCTGACCTGTCCGATGACGTTTGGCATCGGTCATATATTGCCAGTTACCGGAATATTTCACCGTTCCCGCGCTCGGTAAAGATTGGGAGGGATGTTCTCCGGAATAATATACAAACCCGTCATAACCAAACCGGTGGGTAAACCGCTTACCACCTGAGTTCTGTTTGATTTCGTCTTCTCCTGTTTGAGTATAAACATATCCGGCCCGGACATATTTATATTGATACACAGCATCTTTTGAATCGGACGTGTAGATTTGTGCATTAGGATGCCGTCCTTTGATTTCCTTTTTAAGTTTGTCGACCTGTTCTTGCGGCGTACCGTCTAAAAACAGGATATCCTCCTCTTTAAGCGGCAGATACTCCTCTGCCTGATGCTTATCGGGAATTTCCGTACCGTCTTTGTTATAAAAAGCAATATTCCGCCTTGGCAACCGCATTGCCGCACCGACGGCGGGCTGGTTGACCGGCGTGGTTTCTATAGAAGGTTTGGCAGGAGCCGGAGCAGGAATATCCTCAGGCTTGGAAGGTTTGGAATCTGACGGGGTTTGCGCGGTCGGCGTTGATTCGACAACAGGCTGCACGCCGAAATTGCCGCCGATACAAGATGCCAAAAGTAAGGGCAACAAGACAATGCCGCCATAATTCGGTTTACACATCCCTACTTTTCCTCTATTTGATTAATAATAATTATCATTATATTAATATGCACAGATAATATCAACCGAGACCTTGGCAAAAAAGCCCTTCCCACAACAGTCGAAACCCCAACACAGGTTTTCGGCTGTTTCCGCCACCAATCACTCCCTAACTCTACCCAAATACCCCCTTAATCCTCCCCGGACACCCGATAATCAGGCATCCGGGCCGCCTTTTAGGCGGCAACAGACACACTTAGCCTGTTAGCCGCTTTCAACAGGTTCAAACACATCGCCTTCAGATGGCTTTGCGCACTCACTTTACATAGACCAAAATAGGCTGCCCGCGCATAGTGGAACTTCCGGTGTAACGTACCGAAGCTTTGTTCGACCACATAACGGG
>NZ_KV810275.1:0-236 GCF_001812735.1 Neisseria sp. HMSC069H12 | reverse complement strand
CGAACATCCCCAATCCAAAACCATGCCCAACACCGCAAAAACCCCTTCATCGCCGACAAACCCGACCATGAAAAAACACTGGCAGAGCTTATCGAAGAGTTGTGCTATATGCGCGCAAAGGTTGCCTACCTAAAGGAGTTAAAAGCCCTCAGCCAAAAGCAGACCGAAAAGAACAAAGCCAAACCGTCCAAGCACTGAGGGCGCAACACCCGCTCAAATACCTGCTGCACATCGCA
>NZ_KV810274.1:0-6779 GCF_001812735.1 Neisseria sp. HMSC069H12 | reverse complement strand
AAGCTTCGGTACGCTGCACCGTAAATTCCGCTTATGCGCGGGCAGCCTATTTCGGACTAATTAAAGTGAGTGCGCAAAGCCATCTGAAGGCGATGTGTTTGAACCTGTTGAAAGCGGCTAACAGGCTAAGTGTGCCTGTTGCTGCCTAAAAGGCGGCCGGATGCCCAATTATGGGGCGTCCGGGGAGGATTAAGGGGGCATTTGGGTAGAATTAGGAGTGATTTGGGGAGGGAAATAGCCGAAAACCTGTGTTTAGGTTTCGGCTGTTGGGGGAAGGACTTTTTTGCAAAGGTCTCATATTGTGAATCAGTCCGGACAGGCCGCTGGTACTGTTGATGGTGACCATACCGAGGCCATGGCGCAGGAAAATGGGCAGGGGGACATCATGGACGTAAGTCACGCGGCCTTTGAGTTCGGGGTGTTCTTTGATAAAGCGTTTAATGTCACGCCAGTAGTCGATAAAGCCGCGGTCCATCGGATGATGCTTGATGATGATGTTGGTATCGGCAGGCGCGTGTTCGGCAAATGAACTCAAAACATGGAGCAGGAAGCTGCGGACGCTGGGAAAGTCGCAATGGATACGGACTTGGCTGTCGTTGAATACCTGCAGGGGAACAATAAAAAACTTGCCGTATTTGCCTGCTTCCACACGTTTGGCGATTTGGATGTCTTCAATATAGTAGTTCAAACGCTTGAGGATGGAGAGCGACCACAGTTTGAGGTAATGGCCGGCATTGGGCGCGCGGTGGTGGATGTAGTCGGGGTATTTGCGTGGGTTGCGGAACAACTCGATATAGTAACGGATGGCGTTTTTTGCCATGGGCGTAAAACCGCCGCGTACCGGCGTTGGCGCTTTATATTCTTGCTGGGCAAGCTTAGGGAATTGTTCAAGAAAAAAGTCGGCACGGCGAGGCAGAGGGGAGAATGCGTTGACGCCGTCTTTTTCTAAGGTGATGTAGTAGGGGCGGAAATAGCCTTCTTCAAATGCCCAGAAACTGGCTTGGTTTTCGTTTGCAATGCGTTTTGTAATGACGTGATAAGGGCGTGTGTCACCAAAGCAGACAACGGCCTGGATGTGATGTTGAACGATGTATTCTTGCAAAAATTCAGGAAAGGCCTCGTAGTCGTCGTTAAAAACAACGGTATGCGATTGAGTGGGCGGATAAAAATAGTCGTCGCCTGCATTAAAGTTGAATTTATGTACGGTTTTACCGTTTTCAGTCAGCCAGTCGGCAAGGCGCAGAAAAAAAATTGCCGACAGGGCCTTGAAGCAGCAGGATATTTTCTGCGCTTTCAAGCAGGTTTTGCAGATTGTTTTTGAGGACGGTCTGTTTCATGTTGCAATGTGGTTTTGTTTTTTTATGTAATAGTTTTAGGTTGAATTTTCAAGCACACGCCAAGAGAATTAACGATGCAAAGGCAATGATGACGCAATAGAGGCAAGTTTATGATGCATTGTTAATTTATATGGTATTTATTTGAAAGAACGATATAGTTGTTTGATTTTACCTAATTTTTTAGCAAAGTACCCGCGATGTAATCCGTTGTTGTTTTTTTGCATATTTTTTTGACGTATCAGGATTTGGGCTGCGGTTTCCACATTGATGGCCTGATGGGTTTCGGGGTGGATATAGTCGGGGTAGTGGATGAGCGTGCCTGCAATCAGCTTCCAAAGCTCAAGCCTGCGGCTGCAGCGCGGAATGGGCAGCAGATCTTGGGTAAGCCCCCAGCCTGCATAGAAATGCAGGCCGTAGCAACTGACTTTTTTGCCGCGCAACAAGGCTTCAAAACCGGTTAGCGAAGTCATGGTATGTACTTCGTCTGCGTATTGGAGACAGGTCAGGATGTCGGCTTGCTCGGCGGTTTGGTTGGCATATCGTGCCGTATCATCAGGGGAAATATGGCCGATGCGGTTACCGCTGACTACATCGGGATGTGGTTTGTAAATGATATAGGCATTGGGATTGCGTTCGCGTACGGTACGGAGCAAATCCAGATTGCGATAGATTTGGGGTGAACCGTAGCGGATAGACGTGTCATCTTCAACCTGGCCGGGAACGAGGATCACGGTTTTGTCGGTTGAAGGGGCGGTAAAATCTGAGCTGACGACGTTGTATTTGCTGATGTGGTTTTCGGTCAGCATTTTTGCAACTTCAAGGCCGTCTGAAAGTCTTGCTCGTCGAAGTTTTGGTTTTGTAGGATGTGTTCGAGACGGGACGGGGTTTCGGCATTGAAGTAAATACCCATATCGTCGGTAACGAGCGACAGCGGCGGCACTAAGTTGGAGCTGAGTCCGACCGAGCGGATAAAGCCGTCTTCCATGCGCAGCAGGGGGATGTGGTGTTGTTCGTCAAAGCGGACGATGGCCTCTTTGCCGTTGCCCCAAGCAAGGATGCGTGTATCGTCGGACAGTTTGACCCCGGCCAGTTTTTGGGTGGAAGAGATAAATTTCAGACGGCAAGAGGGTACGTTAAAGAACGGTTTGGCAACCGCGCGTTTCCACAAAGACATGCCGACGCAATACAACTCGCCACGCAATTTGTCGTTTTTGCGTTTGACCGTTGCCAGATAGTCGATGACATCAAAGAGGCTGCCTGCTTCGCCGGTATTGGGATTGAGGTAGCGGCTGTATTGAATATAAGCTGCTACGAAGAGCTGCAGCAAGTTGCGGGGGGCGCGGCGTTGGGTTTGAACAAGGCTGTCGATTTTTGGGTGGCGTTCGTCGCTTACGCCCCATCCGGCATACCACGGCAGGCCGAAAGTGGTCAGCGGTTTGTCGCACAAAAGCGCCTCAAAACCCATTTGCGAAGTAACGCAATAAACTTTATCGACGTTTTGCAACAAAGAAATCGGGTTGATGTCTTCTGCCAGAAGATGGACGCGGTGTTGCTGCGCCAGTTGGGTCAGATAGCCTTGTTTTTTGCCGCACAAAACATCGGGATGGGTTTTGACCCAAATATCGGCTTGCGGGTTTTCATTTAAAGCCGTCTGAAACATCAGTTCAAACGTAGAGGCGTCTGCACCGCCATATTAGATGGCCATATCGCCGAAGGTTTGGTCGATAATGAGGACGGTTTCAGACTTGGATGGGGAGCGTAAGGGATGATTGTCTGAAAGTTCGGGCGCGTGGTTGTATTTGGACAGGTGGTGTTTTAGGATGAAATCCATCGCCTGCCGCGCCTGAGCCAAGGTTTCAGACGGCATGACATCGGCGGCAAGAATCAGTTGTTCCAAACGCGAAGGACGTGTGGTGTCGTAGTAGATGCCGATGTTGTCATAGACGATGGAGTAGGGGGGATAACCGGCGACTCCCAGGCCGAGCGAGCGTAAAAAGCCGTCTTCCAAAGCAATAAAGGGAAGCTGGTGTTCGGCGGCAAAAGCACGCGCTTTGTGTGTCGTCGGGCGCAAACCCCAGCCGACAACAGCCTCTGCTCCTTTTCCGTCTTTGCAGATATGAAACTCAGGCAATAGGGTGGAGAGATGGGGGATTTTGCGGATGCCGTGAGAGGGGATGTAGGCGTTTTTCACAATGCGTTTTCGTCGATTACTGTTATTAATGGATTTGTAGGCCGTCTGAAAAGAGGAACATTCTTTCAGACGGCCTGAATTATTTTTAAAACTTTTTAAAACGTGACTGCTTCGGCCAATACTTTGCCTGCCAAGTCTTTAGGCGACAGGTTCGGCTCGCCTTGCAACGGCCAGTCGATGCCGACGGTCGGATCATTCCAAATCAGCGAGTGTTCGGCTTTTGGGTTGTAATAGTTTGTACATTTGTAGACGAACTCAGCTTCATCGCTCAGTACATAGAAGCCGTGAGCGAAACCTTCGGGTACCCACAGTTGGCGTTTGTTTTCTGCGGACAGAATCTCGCCTACCCATTTGCCGAAAGTGGGAGAGTCTTTACGCATGTCAACAGCCACGTCAAATACTTCGCCGACAACCACGCGTACGAGTTTGCCTTGTGTGTTTTCGGTTTGATAGTGCAGGCCGCGCAATACGCCTTTGCCGGATTTGGAGTGGTTTTCCTGCACGAAGGTGCGTTCGCAGACTTGGGTTTTAAACCACTCGTCGCGGAAGGTTTCCATAAAAAAGCCGCGTGCATCGCCGAAGACTTGCGGCTCAAGCAGTTTTACGTCAGGAATGGCGGTATCAATGATGTTCATCGTTTTATCTTTCATCTAAAGGCCGTCTGAAAAGTTTCAGACGGCCTCAAACATTATTTTTTCAACAGGCGCAGCAAATATTGGCCGTATTGGTTTTTCGCCATCGGGCGCGCCAGTTCTTCCAGTTTTTCATCGGAAAGCCAACCGTTGCGCCAAGCGATTTCTTCCAGGCAGGCGATTTGCAGGTCTTGGATGTTCTGCACGGTTTGGACGAATGAGGCGGCTTCGTGCAGGCTTTCGTGCGTGCCGGTATCCAACCAGGCAAAGCCGCGTCCCAAAAGTTGGACGGACAATGATCCGTCTTCCAAATACATTTGGTTGAGGTCGGAAATTTCCAATTCGCCGCGGGCGGACGGTTTGATTTGTTTGGCGAACTCGACGACGCGTTGGTCGTAGAAGTACAAGCCGGTTACCGCCCAATCGGATTTGGGTTGTTGCGGTTTCTCTTCGATAGACAGGGCGTTGAAGTTTTCGTCAAATTCAACCACGCCGAAACGCTCGGGGTCTTTGACCTGATAACCGAATACGGTTGCGCCGTGGGTCTTGGCGGCGGCCTGTTTCAATGTTTGCGTAAACGATTGACCGTAGAAAATATTGTCGCCCAAAACCAAGCAGACGTTGTCGTTGCCGATAAATTCTTCGCCGATGATAAATGCCTGTGTCAAGCCGTCCGGACTGGGTTGAACGGCATAGCTGATGGAAATGCCGAAATCGCTGCCGTCGCCGAGCAGGCGTTTGAAAGAGGCGTTGTCTTCAGGCGTGGTAATTACCAAAATATCGTGGATTCCTGCCAGCATCAATACGGACAGGGGATAGTAAATCATGGGCTTGTCGTACACAGGCAGCAGTTGTTTGGATACGCCGCGCGTGATGGGGTAGAGGCGCGTGCCGCTGCCGCCGGCAAGGATGATGCCTTTCATGGGTTTTCTCCTGAGTAGTGTGTGTTTGCGTGATTTTCAGACGGCCTTCGGTTTTAAAGAGGCTTGCCGTTTATCATGCCAAAGAAACTTTTGATATCGAAATAAATAGAACGGATGTCTCCGGCTTCATTTTGAACGTCGAGACGGTCATAGACGCTGTCATTTTGCTCTATCAGGGCTTGTCTGACTACGCGATATTCAGGCATGTTTTCTTCAATCCAGGAATATTCAGCGGCAATGCCACGCATAGTGTCGTTTTCGATGATGACAATTGCCTTTTCGATGGAGCTACCATCGGCTTTTGTTGTCTTCTGAACTGTTGTTTGTGCGGCATGATGTCGTGTTTCTTTGGCCGAAATTGGCGCAGAGACAAACAAGGCAGAGGTCAAAGTTGCTAATAAGAAAATGCGGGATAGAGAGTACATGGATATTCCTTTGTATGATGAAGCTTAATGTTTTCAATGGAAGGATTGCATGGCTTACAACTTACCTAAACGCTCTAAACGATAGCTGCCGTTCAATACGTTTTGCCACCAGGTTTTGTTGTCCAAATACCATTGCACTGTTTTGCGGATGCCGGATTCGAACGTTTCCTGTGGTTTCCAGCCCAGCTCTCTGCCGATTTTGGCAGCGTCGATGGCGTAGCGTACGTCATGGCCGGGGCGGTCTTGTACGAAAGTAATCAAATCTTCATACCGAGCCACACCCACCGGTTTTTCAGGAACAAGCTCTTCCAGCAGGGTGCAGATGGTTTTGACGACTTCAATATTGGCTTTTTCATTGTGGCCGCCGATATTGTAGGTCTCGCCGACAACACCTTCGGTAACAACCTGATACAGCGCGCGCGCGTGGTCTTCGACAAACAGCCAGTCGCGGATTTGCATACCGTCGCCGTAAACGGGCAGCGGTTTGCCGTCAAGCGCGTTCAGAATCATCAGCGGAATGAGTTTTTCCGGGAAATGGTAAGGGCCGTAGTTGTTGGAGCAGTTGGTTACGATGGTCGGCAAACCGTAAGTACGCAACCATGCGCGGACGAGGTGGTCGCTGGATGCTTTGGAGGCAGAGTAGGGGCTGGACGGCGCGTATGGTGTGGTCTCAGTAAACAAATCGTCTGTGCCGTGCAAATCGCCATAGACTTCATCGGTAGAAATATGGTGGAAACGGAAGGCTTCGCGCTTTTCAGACGGCATTTGTTGCCAGTAGGCGCGAGCCGCTTCAAGCAGATTGAATGTACCGACGATATTGGTTTGGATAAACTCGCCTGCCGAATCGATAGAGCGGTCGACATGACTTTCCGCAGCCAAGTGCATCACGGCATCAGGCTGGTGTTGTGCGAATACGCGGTCGAGTTCGGCGCGGTCGCAAATATCCACTTGCTCAAAAGCATAGCGAGGATTATTGGCTACCTCGGTCAAAGATTCTAAATTGCCGGCATAAGTCAGTTTATCGACATTGACGACAGAGTCTTGGGTGTTTTGGATAATATGACGGACAACGGCAGAACCGATAAAGCCCGCACCGCCGGTAACAAGGATTTTTTTCATAAGTTTCAGAGGATAGTCAAAATAATATAAACAGATTATAGCAGACAGAAAGTGTGTTTTTCAGATAAAGAGGCCGTCTGAAAACATCTCTTTCAGACGGCCTGTATCAGGTCAACTTAATTGTAGGAAAACGTTGCGTTGTTTACACCACA
>NZ_KV810273.1:0-3158 GCF_001812735.1 Neisseria sp. HMSC069H12 | reverse complement strand
AAATACTGTAAACAACGCTACTAGTTTCTACAAATGGTTTTACAAGCCGAATACGGCAATATCGCCCTTGCCTTGACGAATCAGCTCAGTACCATCGGTCATATCGATAACCGTCGTCGGCTCAGTACCGCACCAGCCGCCATCAATAACCAAATCAACAGCATGCTCAAGACGGTCTCGGATTTCGTATGGATCGGTCAATGGCTCGTCGTCTTCAGGCAGCATGAGGGTGCAACTTAAAATAGGTTCGCCCAATTCTTGCAAAAGTGCCAAAGCGGTGGCGTTATCGGGAACACGCAGGCCGATGGTTTTGCGCTTGGGGTGAAGCGTGCGATTCGGTACTTCTTTGGTTGCCTGCAGGATAAAGGTGTAGCTGCCGGGCGTAGCTGCTTTAAGCTGGCGGAATTGGGCATTATCTACTTTGGCGTAAGTACCCAATTCGCTCAAATCGGCACACATCAGGGTCAGATGGTGTTTTTGATCGATTTTGCGAATCGTGAGAATACGCTCCATCGCGTTTTTGTCGCCGAGTTTGCAACCTAGCGCATAGCAGGAATCCGTAGGGTAAACGATAACGCCGCCACTGCGGACAATATCGGCGGCTTGCTTGATGAGGCGGTCTTGGGGATTATCGGGATGGATGGCGAAAAATTGTGCCATGTTTTTTCCTTATCATTCTAATGGTTTGTTGTTTGACATTTTAAAACTTATTTGGCCGTCTGAATATTGGATTTCCACCACTATGAATGGATTTAGCCTCAGCTACAACACAGCTGCACCTAGTGATACCTTATATATCATTTTGATTTACCGGCCGATATCGAAAGTCAATTTAATACACTATATAATGCGCTATTTTGTTTGAAAGTCATCTCAATGTCTGCCTCTTCCCTACCTTCCCGCCGCTTATCTGTCGCACCCATGCTCGATTGGACAGACAGACACTATCGCTTTATGGCGCGACAAATTACACGCAATGCTTGGCTTTATAGCGAAATGGTCAATTCAGGCGCGGTGGTTTACGGAGATAAAGACCGCTTCTTGAGTTTCAACGAAGGCGAGCAACCGGTAGCTTTACAGCTTGGCGGCTCAGATCCGCATGACTTGGCAATCGCTGCCAAAGCGGCTGAGGCATATGGCTATAATGAAGTCAACCTAAATTGCGGCTGCCCCAGCCCACGCGTACAAAAAGGCACTTTCGGCGCTTGCCTGATGAATGATGTAGATTTGGTGGCAGATTGTTTGAACGCGATGCAGGATGCAGTTGAAATTCCGGTAACGGTCAAACACCGCATCGGCGTAGACAGACAGACAGAATATCAAGTTGTGGCAGATTTTGTAGGCACACTTCGTGAAAAAACAGCCTGCCGCACATTTATCGTCCATGCGCGTAATGCTTGGCTGGACGGTTTATCCCCAAAAGAAAACCGCGAAGTTCCGCCACTCAAATATGAATACGTCTACCGCTTGAAACAAGAGTTTCCCGACTTGGAAATTTTGATTAACGGTGGTATTACCACCAACGAAGAAATCGCCGAACATCTGAAATTTGTAGACGGCGTCATGATCGGGCGCGAGGCTTATCACAATCCGATGCTGATGCGCGATTGGGATGCACTGTTTTATAACGACACACACGCGCCAATCCAATATGCTGATTTAGCAGCTTGGCTATACGCATACAGCCGCGAACAAATCGCCTCAAGGCGCGGTACCATTCTGCGCCACATCGTCCGCCATGCACTAGGCTTGATGCACGGCCTAAAAAATGCCCGTACTTGGCGCCGTATGCTCTCAGATGCCGCCTTGCTGAAAGACAACGACGGCAGCCTGATTTTAGACGCATGGAAAGAAGTAGAACGCGCAAATATTTGGGATTAATGGCGTATAGTGTGAATAAATGAAAGGCCGTCTGAAACATCAAATGATGTTTCAGACGGCCTTTTAAATTGCAACAGATTGCTAAAGATATATTCATTTCTCTTTAGCTACTATAACGATTAATTCATCGAATAAAACCAACACATAATCTAAGCATAAAAAAATGCGGCCTAAATTAGGCCGCATTTACTTTGCTTCGTCTTTTCAGACGGCCTTTTCAGGCCGTCTGAAAGTCAGATTACCATTGGTAACCAACTGCTACGGTAGCACCGAAGTGACCACGTGAGTTGCCGGAAGCAGTACCTTTGATGATCCAGTGACCACCATCGGAAATGCTAGAGAGGCCGACAGCGTAACCGGTTTCACCGCGGTAGTGACTGCCACCGATAGCCAGCATGCTCTTACCTGGCAAGTAAGCTTGTGGCAGACCGGCAGTAGCCAGAGCTTGAGCCACACCTGCGCGGGCGTTGTTGTCAACCTTGTTCACACTGCTGTTCACATCGCTGAATTTTTGGTTCAGCTGGTCAACGTTAACCGCATCGGTACCGTTCTTACCTGGAGCAACATTTTTAATAGTAGTGTTGCCGGCATCGATACCATCTTTGTTGATGGTTACAGGACCTGCCTTCAGTTCATTAGTAGTAACACTGTTAACGGTCAGATCAGGGTTCAAGCTGGCTTTCAGCGCATCGCCGTCTTTCTTAACGAAGATGTTTTGAACTTCTTTCTCTGAAGTCTTACCGGTTGCTTTGTCGAATACTTGAACTTTAGTACCCGCATCACCTTTAATCTGAATAGTGTTATTCAGTTTTTTGGAGATAGAGCCGTCAGTAGTACCAGTCTCGTCAACCAGACCGAAGGTGCCATCAGCATCTTTACCGTCTTTACCGTCTTTCACGGTTGCGGTAGTAGTAGAGATGACTTTACCGTCTTTATCGAAGTTGTTGATAGTAATGGTAGAAGTACCTTTAGCTTCATCACGCTCAACTTTACCTTCAGCAGACTTACCATTTTCACCGGTATCACCTTTGGCACCAGTAGCACCAGTTGCGCCAGTAGCACCAGTAGCACCAGTAGCACCAGTTGCGCCGGTAGCGCCGGTAGCACCAGTTGCGCCGGTAGCACCAGTTGCGCCGGTTGCACCAGTAGCACCAGTTGCGCCGGTAGCGCCAGTAGCGCCAGTTGCACCAGTTGCACCAGTAGCACCAGTTGCACCGGTAGCACCAGTTGCGCCGGTAGCGCCAGTAGCACCAGTTGCACCGGTAGCACCAGTAGCA
>NZ_KV810272.1:6787-8348 GCF_001812735.1 Neisseria sp. HMSC069H12 | reverse complement strand
GTCATCGGTTTCATCAAATTTCCCTTCTTGGGACAATAAAAAGGTCGTCTGAAAACAATTCTGACAAACTTGCAAAATGGTTTTCAGACGACCTTCATTATAATGGAAATAGTAGATTTGAAAATGGATAACGGACAAACGGCAAATTTTGGGACAGCGCGGAAATTGTAGGCATCTACTGCAAGGTCAGCCTGTTGTTGTTTAGTAATGTTACTCATAATTAAATCTCCTCGAGCATAAGAGTAATACTAAATAATCCTGTAGGAAATCATTGCGTTGTTTACACCACAGGTTGAGAAAAATAAGCCTGCAAAACCTCAAACGGCGTATCGCCGTTCAAACTGCGGTGCGGCTTCATTTGATAGATCTTTACTATTCATATAAACATCCTTATTAGACTTTCTATTTTTACTTAGTTAAAGTATCTGATTTGATATATTTTTCACCAACCAATTTATATCTAACCAGTTTTTTATCTTTAAAAATAAAATATTCCTCCTCCTTATCATAGTTAGGACATATAGCTCGCCAATCTGAGTTTATATTGCAATATCGGACATAAAGTTTATTTCCCTTAATAATGCCTTTTAATTTTCCCGTGTCACCCATTCCCTGCGGAGAACCTTCTGCCCACTCTCCTACTATCATATTTCCACGTTGTTTAAATATAAAATTTCCTATATATTCACGAGAGTCATTTGTTGTGTGATAGTACCATTCGCCTGAAAAATCAGGTTTTTTCCCTAAGGTAGGTAATGAGAAAGCAGACAATAATGTTATTAATAATAATTTTCTAAAATATTTCATACGCTTCCTTTCAAAAATAATTCAATACTTTCAAATAATACTACACCCAGCCAAATAAAACTTACCGATAATCATCAGGGCAAGTAAAATCTTACACTCATCTTTTTTTACGTCGGTTTATACACCATAATACGACAGCCCATAATATCAGTATGCCTACATATATCGGCCAGAAAATAGATAAAATCAGCCATTCGTAAGCAGAACCATATAACGTTTTAAATCCCAATGGTGCTTCTGCCTCTATCATCACAATTTTATTTATAACCATTGGATTGACGCTTTCTACTTTAACATTCCAAATGTTTTTTCCTGATTTTTCTGCGAGTTTAATACAATTTTCTGCTTCAGACAGATTTCTCCAAACTGATTCTGTGCTATACGCAAACCCATCATCTACAGCCTTCAGAAGACAAATTGAACTATTATTTAGCGAAACAGCAAGCACTACACTTTTTCCCTTGCATATAAAGTCCCCCGTCTCATCTGAACGATTGCAATATGCGAAATCTTTATCTGTTTCTTCATTTAAGCCACTTCTACGATAACGTAACTTTAATGGCGTAATTTCACTGTCAAAAGGTCGCCAAACCTGCCATTTCACTTCCTGCCCGGGAGTCAGTTTTAATTGTGTACCCGATAAAGAAGAAGACAGCACACTCAAACACATAAATACGGCAAACAGCAATGCTGCCAAACACCAAATCTTCCAGCCTAAAGTTATTTTGAATTTCACATTTATTTCCTTTATTAT
>NZ_KV810272.1:5451-6687 GCF_001812735.1 Neisseria sp. HMSC069H12 | reverse complement strand
ACAGCCCATAATATCAGTATGCCTACATATATTGGCCAAAAAATCGCCAAAATCATCCATGTATAATCAGAGCCGTGTATTTCTTTAAGTCCTAATGGTGCATCTGCTTGAATTTCCACCACTTCACCAGCCAATACAGGACTTACCGAAATTACCTTAGCCTGCCAATGGTTATTGCCTGATTTTTCAGCTAATTCAGCGCATGGCCAAACTGGAGACAAATTCCTCCATTTCATATTTGTACTTGATGATGATTCATTCATAGCCTCCATACGGCAGGTTTTACCATTATTTAAAACAATATCAATTATTACCGGTTCGCCTTGACAGATACGTTTTTCGGTTTTAACGAAATAATCACAATCTCCCAAATCCCTACTGCGTTTTTCCCATTTTTCAGTTCCATAATTGGAATCATCAACTCGAAACCCCAATTTCAAGGGAATTTCATCAGTATCAAAAGGCCGCCAAACCTGCCATTTCACTTCCTGCCCAGGTGTTAGCTTTAATTGTGTACCTGATAAAGAAGAAGATAGTACGCTCAAACACATAAATACGGCAAACAGCAATGCCGCCAAACACCAAATCTTCCAGCCTAAAGTCATTTTGAATTTCACATTTATTTCCTTTATTATCAAATCAAATTAACCACATGGACCTATATGACAATATTTTTCAGACGACCCTTTGTCAATGAACAAGCAAGCATTTTGTAAACTTACACAAAAACTTTGATTTGGAGAAATTTTAGGATACTTCCCTCCATTAAACCGTTTTTCCTGTACTTTACCATCAGCCGAAAACAGCCACCAAATTTCTTGTCCATCTTGTGTCAGCATGGAAAACTCTTTTTGAGGAATATGTGGTAAATTATTTGAAAAAACAAAATCTTCATAAGGTTGATATGAACTTTGAATACAGATGAAATGGGCATCAGACGCTATATAAGAGAACGGCAGAGGGGCTTCTTTTGCTTTTTTCCAATCTTCATCATTCATCGCCAAAGAAGGAGTACAACTAGAAAGCATAAGCAGTAAAAAAACAGGAAATAATGCTATAAATAATAGATTTCTAAAATATTTCATATACTCTCTTTCAAACATAATTCAAATTTTTCAAATAATACTACATAAAGCTAATAAAAATTATCTGATAATCATTGGAGCAAGTAAGATCTTACACTCATCTTTTTTTACGCCGGTTCATACACCATAATACGACAGCCCATAATATCAG
>NZ_KV810272.1:612-5351 GCF_001812735.1 Neisseria sp. HMSC069H12 | reverse complement strand
TTTTTCAGACGACCCTTTGTCAATGAACAAGCCAGCATTTTATAACTTCCACAAAAACTTTGATTTGGGGAAATTTTAGGATACTTCTCTCTATTTAACAGTTTTTCTTGTATCTTACTGTAAACCGAAACGGCCTCCAAATTTCTTTTCCATTCCATGTCAGTATGGAAAACTCTTTTGTGGAATATATCGAAAGTAATGTGTAGACGTACTGACTAAAAGAAAAACGGCAACATCCTACTCTATTACAGACGTTATAAACGTCAGGTATCCCCCTACTCTGCTACTCTTTTTTAAACCAAAATATCACCCTGAAAAAAATCCTAAAAACCGAGTACAATCCACCGCATGAAAAAACGTACCAATCCCCTCCCCCTTTTAGACGGTGTCAAACCCAGCTACTTGGTTTTGCCGCATGAAAAGCAGTTTTACGGCTTGCCGCTGCTGCATTTTTTATGCGCCCATTTTCCCTTTGTCGGCGAAGAAAACTGGCGGCGGCGGCTGAACAGCGGTTTTGTGGTGGGCGCGGATGGCGTGCCGTTTGATGAGAATACCTTGTTCGAGCCCGGCAAGACGATGTTTTATTACCGTGAAACCAGCCGTGAGAGCGAGCCGCGTATTCCGTTTGAAGAAAAGATTTTGCATATTGATGAGCATTTGATTGTGGTGGACAAACCGCATTTCCTGCCTGTCATCCCCAGCGGCAGGTTTTTGCGGGAAACCCTGCTCACGCGCCTGCGTTTGCGGCCGGAATTGCAGCATTTGAATGTTGAAGACATTACGCCGATTCATCGCTTGGACAAAGATACGGCAGGCGTTATGCTGCTTTCGCTCAACCCTGCCACGCGTCGCGATTATCAGGCCATGTTCCAAGAAAAAACCGTCCGAAAAACCTATGAAGCGGTGGCGCCGACGCGGACGGATTTGGACTATCCGCTGGATATTTCGTCACGAATGGAACGCGGCGAAAAATTCTTTCTCACGCGGGAAACAGAAGGCGAACCCAACGCCCATACAACCATCGAGCTTATCGAAAACCGCGGTGCATTCAGCCTCTACCGCCTCACGCCGCATACCGGAAAGAAACACCAGCTCCGCGTGCATATGATGAGTTTGAATATGCCGCTGATGAACGATGCGCTTTACCCTACCCCATTGGCGGCCGGTGATGAAGACTACGACAAACCTTTAAAACTTCTGGCCAAAAGAATAGAATTTACCGATCCTGTCAGCGGAGAAATCCGCGTATTTGAAAGCGGCTTTACGCTTTAAGTTATCCAATCCAATGAAAAAGGCCGTCTGAAATTGTTCAGACGGCCTTTTTATCACGGAATCATTTGATTAGTGATGAATACAGCTGCACTCTTTATTCATATCAATCACCATACGGCCGGTAATTTTACCTTCCCGCATTTCTTGGAAGATGGCAGGCGCTTCATCCAAAGCACGCAATTCGACTTTAGGCACAACCAAACCTTCTGCGCCGAATTGGAAGGCTTCTTCCAAGTCTTTGCGCGTACCGACCAACGAGCCGACCACTTCGATGCCGTCTAAGACCAGACGCGGGATGGACAGGTCCATAGATTCGGGCGGCAGACCAATGGCAACGACGCGGCCGCCTGCACGGACGCAGTCCACGGCAGAATTGAACGCGGCGGCGGATACGGCGGTGACAACGGCTGCGTGTGCACCGCCGGTTTTTTCCTGAATCACTTTGGCTGCGTCTTCTTTGGCGGCGTTGATGACTAAATCTGCGCCGCTTTCTTTAGCGAATGCCAGTTTTTCATCGTTGATGTCGATGGCGACAACGTGTGCGCCGAATACTTTTTTCGCGTATTGGACACCCAAGTTGCCCAAACCGCCCGCGCCGTAAACGGCAATCCATTGTCCCGGACGCACGCCGGAAACTTTCACGCCTTTGTAAGTGGTTACGCCGGCGCAGGTGATACTGGAAGCTTGTGCAGGGTCAAGACCGTCGGGTACTTTGACAGCGTAGTCTGCATCGACGATACAGTGGGTCGCCATGCCGCCGTCGGCGGTGTAGCCTGCGTTCAATACGGAACGGCACAAGGTTTCGCGGCCGGTATTACAGTATTCGCACGAACCGCAGCTTTGGAACAACCATGCGATGCTGACGCGGTCGCCGACTTTCAGGGCGTTCGCACCCGGAGCTACTTCTTTGACGATGCCGATGCCTTCGTGCCCCAACACGCGCCCCGGTTTTTCGCCGTAGTCGCCTGCCGCAACGTGCAAGTCGGTATGGCACACGCCGCAATATTCGACTTCAACCAACGCCTCGCCGTATTCCAACGGGCGCAGTTCGCGTTCTACAACTTCTACATCGCCTGCTACATTTTGATTCACAACAACTGCTTGCATCTTCATGGTGTTCTCCTTGGCATTCGTAAGAAATCCGTAAATGGTGGGACAGGCGGAATCGGAATAACGCCCTTCCTCTAAATGAGAATACTCCCCTTCATTTCGCTGTGTCAACACCCTATCTTTTTGAAAAATAAGAAATAAAATGTTATACCATAACATTTTGCCTGCCTGAAAATATGCCCACCAAGACGCTGAAAAATTCTTACACGTATCATGTAAAAAAGGTCATCTGAAAACTTTAAATACATTAACAAATCCGCTTCATTTCCATACAGGGTCAAGCCTTATCGGATTGGATTTCCTATTTTAGAAAATTACATATTTGGAATTTTGAGAACGTTATCATTTTTAGTGCTTGAACTGAAAGAGAAAAAATACTATTCTATTTTCAGACGACGTTGGAGATACGTCTGAAACCTCAAGAAGACAACCAAGGAGACAGCATCATGGCAAAAGATTTAAATGTGTTTGATAAAGAGTACGGCCTCTTGATTAACGGCGTGTGGACGAAACCCGGCGCGCTTTTGGATTCATACAATCCTGCCAACGGCGAATTGCTGGCTAAATTTACCGACGCATCCGATGCCGATGTTGATGCCGCCGTCACCGCCGCGCAAGAAGCGTTCAAAACATGGCGTAAAACCACGACTGCCGAACGCGCGGCCATTTTGAACAAAATCGCCGACGTGATTGATGAAAACGCCGAATTGTTTGCCCTGCAAGAAACCTTGGACAACGGCAAACCCATCCGCGAAACCCGCGCCGCCGACGTGCCTTTGGCTTCCGACCATTTCCGCTATTTCGCCAGCGTGATCCGCGGCGAAGAAGGCACTGCGACCCAACTTGATGCCGAAGACCTGTCCATCGTTTTGCGTGAACCGATCGGCGTTGTCGGCCAAATCATTCCTTGGAACTTCCCATTCTTGATGGCTGCATGGAAAATCGCTCCGGCATTGGCCGCAGGTTGTACCATCGTCATCCACCCTTCTTCCAGCACTTCATTGAGCCTGTTATCCCTCGCTCAAAAAATCAACCACTTGCTGCCTAAAGGCGTGTTGAACGTGATTACCGGCCGCGGTTCTAAATCCGGCGAATACATGCTGCACCACAAAGGCTTCAACAAACTGGCCTTTACCGGCTCAACCGAAGTCGGCCGCCGCGTCGGTATTGCCGCCGCCGAATTGCTGATTCCATCCACTTTGGAATTGGGCGGCAAATCCGCCAACATCTTCTTTGACGACATGCCGTTTGACAAAGCCCTCGAAGGCGCGCAAAAAGGCATTTTGTTCAACCAAGGCCAAGTGTGCTGTGCCGGCTCGCGCATCTTCGTTCAGGAAGGCATTTACGACAAATTCGTCAACGCCTTGGCTGAAGAATTCAAAAAAATCAAAGTCGGCCTGCCTTGGGAAGACGACACCCAAATGGGTTCGCAAGTCAACGCCGGTCAACTCGAGACCATTTTGAAATACGTCAAAATCGGCGAACAGGAAGGCTGCCGCATCATCACCGGCGGTAAAAAAATCGAAGGCGAATTGGGCAAAGGCGAATTTGTCGAGCCTACTTTGATTGAAGCCAGCAGCAACGAAGCCCGTGTTGCCCAAGAAGAAATCTTCGGCCCGGTTGCCACCGTGATTAAATTCAAAACCGAAGAAGAAGTCATCAAAATGGCCAACGACAGCGAATACGGCTTGGGCGGCGCAGTGTGGAGTACCGACATCAACCGCTGCCTGCGTGTTTCCAACGCATTGGAAACCGGCCGCGTTTGGGTAAACTGCTACAACCGCCTGCCTGCCGGCGCGCCGTTTGGCGGCTACAAAACTTCGGGTATCGGCCGCGAAACCCACAAAATGATGCTCGCCGCCTACACCCAAGTGAAAAACATCTACATCAGCACCCGTGAAGAACGCGAAGGCTTCTATTGATTGAATGTTCGCATGATAGCGGTTTGAACATGATAGGGCAGTTTGAAAACTTTTCAAACTGCCCTATTAATTACACAATAACTTTTTTAGGAGACTGATATGTCGAAACACAAAATCCGTTACATTCTGCCGTTGCTGGCAATAATGACATCCGCCGCCTGTGTCGGTGCGGCGGAGCCGTCTGAAAAAGCTGCAAATGCGCTTAAGCCGCAGAAGGAAAAGAATCTTTGCCCCGAACCTGTTGACCAAATGGATGAAGATTGTTTGAGGCTTACCCTATTAGATTTTGAAATTGCATTAAATAAGAAGTACAAAGATTTATTTCGACGTGCCGCTGCCAAAGACCAAAAACTTCATGGCTTGACAAAACAGTATTTTGCAAGCATCCGCTCAAAATGGGAGGCTTATCAGGACGAACTATGTTACGACCCGACG
>NZ_KV810272.1:0-512 GCF_001812735.1 Neisseria sp. HMSC069H12 | reverse complement strand
GCCTGTGTCGGTGCGGCGGGGCCGTCTGAAAAGGCTATTCCAAAGGTAACAAGGCAAAAACAGGACAGTAAGGACATTTGTCCTCAGAGCATGATGAAAGACATAGACGGACAAGGCTATGAATGTGTGGATATTTTCAGTATGAGGTTGGAAAAGCAACTGAATAAGAAATACGAAAATCTGCTGCACCGTATCGATTCAAAAGACCCAAAATTGAATGGAGTATCCAAAGAATATTTTTTGACTATCCGTAAGAATTGGGAAAGTTATACGGAAATGCTGTGTTCAGACCCATCCGTTACGACGAAAGTTCGTCCTCTTGCAGGACGCTACATCCGTATTTGCAGATTCGAGCAGAATTTAAACCATTTGAAAGCGTTGGAACGCTTTGAAAATTCTTTATAAAGCTGATAGATAGTTAGGAGGCTGATATATTGAAATCCAACAACCGTTACATTCTGCCGCTGCTAGCCGTGATGGCATCCGCCGCCTGTGTCGGTGCGGCGGGGTCG
>NZ_KV810271.1:0-15461 GCF_001812735.1 Neisseria sp. HMSC069H12 | reverse complement strand
CTATACGCCTCCCAGCAAAACCAGTCAACACCCAATTTCAAAAAAATTAAAAATTTCTCACAACTATCTGTATTTAAATAATTTAAAATTTATTGAATTTTATCATTCAATAGATAAACCAGATACCCTAAGATAAATAGCCCTGCGGCTTTACTCTTAATTGCCACATTCAAACACTCTATATCTCTATATTACTGGCGCTTTAGTCCCATCTACTCTTACAATCTCTACTTTCTCCAATAAAACAATCATAAATTCCAGAATAGTCCCTATTATGAGTAACGAAAAGATTCAACAAAAATTTGAACAAGCATATCACTCTTTTATCGAAGAGGAAAATTACGAGGAAGCGCTAAAACGTGCCGAGATTCTTTGCCTTCTCAATCCGCAATCTGCAGAATTTCATCATAAAGTTGCTTATGCCTATCTGAAGCAATTGAAATGGGAAAAGCCATTGAGGCTGAAATGAAAACGCCAGAGCTGGATAGTACCTATATTCCTGCTTTGGATTCACTTGCGCACGCTTATGGCGCTCTAGATAATTGGGAAAAAACCGGGTTTTACGGTCATCAGGCTTTGGCCCTAAAAGATAAAGCTATTCCAGACCTAGAGCATGAAATCATTCCGATACCAGCTCCAAAAAACGGCAAACGGATTATCTCCTTTTCTTTATTTGGCAATAATTCCAAATATATTGAGCCTGCCGTCTTAAATACCCAGCTTGCACCTGTGCTTTTCCCCGGTTGGACATGTCGTTTTTATGTCGACGATTCTGTATCGGCTGAAGCTATTCAACGATTTAGAAATAACGGAGCAGAAGTAATTAAAGTTGGCGATCCATTGGACAACTGGCCGGGTACGATGTGGCGCTTTCTTGCCATTAATGATCCTGAGGTTGAATACGTTATTTTCCGTGATGCAGACTCTATTATTTGTTATCGTGATGCAGCGGCCGTATCCGAATGGATAAAAAGTGGCACCCTATTCCACACTATTCGCGACTCAGGCTCGCATACCGCCCTAATTCTTGCAGGTATGTGGGGCGCTAAAGCGGGTGCAGTCCCAGATATGCAGGAAAGGATTCAAAACTTTGTCGACGAGGGCTACCCTTCCAGACATTTTGCCGACCAAGATTTTCTAGAAAAAGAATTGTGGGCCTATATCCGTCAGAATCTGTTCGCACATGACAGATTATTTGATTTCTGTAATGCACACGAAATTCCCGGCGAGTTTTACCCTAATTATCAAATCGCTTTCAGCGAAGGGGTTACCAGCTTTAACGCAACGACTGATTGTGAAGACGGCAGCCTGGCAAAATGGACGCTGTACTCCAGTGCTTCACCTTTGGTCAATCCGGACTACTCGCTCAATGTTGTTCTTGAATTTAAAGTCTGCAGTTATGTGACTGAAGTAAAAAACGGAGCGGTTTCAGCATTTTTGCCGAAGAGATATGGTAATGCGATTAAAGCAAAACTGGCCAGAATCAACATCGAACAAATATAATTTGATTTGATTCCTATATATCTCATTTAATGAACTCGTTATTTATGAGCAAACACATTCTCCTCGGCATTACCGGCGGTATTGCGGCGTATAAATCTTGTGAACTGGTCAGGCTGCTGAAAAAGCAAGGACATTCTGTATCAGTAGTGATGACGGATTCTGCGACAGAATTTGTCTCCTCACTGACTTTCCAAGCTTTAACTGGCAACCCTGTTTTATCGGATACCTATTCAGGTGCTTCCAATAATGGCATGGCGCACATCAATCTGACGCGTGAAGCTGACGCATTTCTTATTGCGCCAGCCACTGCCAATACGATTGCCAAAATTGCCAACGGATTAGCTGATAATCTACTGACCAACTTGGTGGCAGCTAGAAAATGTCCTTTGGCCGTTGCACCTGCAATGAATGTCGAAATGTGGAACAACCCTGCCAACCTGCGCAATATTGAGCAACTGGTTTCAGACGGCATTACCGTGTTTTACCCAAACAGTGGCGAACAGGCTTGCGGTGAAACAGGTACAGGTAGAATGGTCGAAGCGGTCGATCTGGCAGATTTGCTAGAAGATTTATGGACACCCAAGCTACTGAGCGGCAAAAAAGTTCTGATTACAGCCGGCGCAACGTTTGAAGCCATTGATCCTGTCCGCGGCATTACCAATATTTCCAGCGGACAAATGGGCATGGCTTTAGCGCGTGCGTGCCGTGCTGCCGGAGCGAAAGTCACGCTGATTTACGGTCAAATTCAGACGGCCTTGCCAGCAGGCTTGGCTCATTCCGAACAAGCTGTCAGCGCAGAAGCCATGTATCAGGCAGTTCACCGCCATATCCATGAACAAGATATCTTTATTTCCGTTGCAGCCGTTGCAGACTACAAAGTCAAAAACAGTAGCAACGAGAAACTGAAGAAAAACGGTAATCAGCCCCCGGTTATCGAACTGACGGAAAATCCAGATATTCTCGCATCCGTTGCCGCCCTGCCTTCTCCACCATTCTGCGTTGGCTTTGCTGCCGAAAGCCATCAGGTTTTGAAATTTGCACGGGCAAAACGTTTGCGCAAAAACGTACCGATGCTGGTAGCCAACCAAGTTTCCGTTTCCATGGGTAAGCCAACCAATCAAATCACCATTATTGATGACCTTGCCGAAACTTCATTTCCGGAAACATCCAAACGCCAAGCAGCGGATGAAATCGTCAAACGCCTGGCTGAATTGTTGACTTAATCAAACAAAAGGCCGTCTGAAAGTTTTTCAGACGGCCTTTTGTTCAAACACATCAAATTACAAACCCAATTCGCGCAGAAAACGAATATCATCTGCCCAACCAGATTTTACTTTCACCCAAATCTTCAAAAAAACTTTGGTATCAAACAATTTTTCCATATCAAGGCGGGCTTCAGTAGAAATTTTCTTCAATTTCTCCCCACCCTTGCCAATCAAAATCGCCTTTTGGCTGTCTTTATCGACCAACACAGCGATATAAATGCGGAACAGTCCGCTTTCCTCTTCCTCAAACTGCTCCACTTCAACATTCATCGCATACGGCAGCTCTTCGCCCAAATAGCGGAACAGTTTTTCACGCACAATTTCCATCGCCAGGAATCGGCTGGATTTGTCCGTGACCATATCTTCCGGATACATCGGGATACTTTCCGGCAGATAAGGCTTGAGCAGTTCCAACAGATTGGCAATACGCAGGCCATGTTTCGCGCTGACTGCCTCGCTGGCGGCAAATTCAAACTCTTGGCGCACTTCATTGATAAACGCCTCAAGCGCAAATTTGTCTTTGGCTTTGTCTTTATCAATTTTATTGACCACCAATACCACAGACGTATGCTTAGGCAACTGCTTCAGTACCACGCGGTCGGCATCGGTAAAGCGCATGGCTTCCACCACAAAAACCACTACGTCCACGCCGCTCAACGCTTCGGTTACGTTTTGATTAAGTCGGTCATTCAAAGCATTGCGGTGATTGGTTTGAAAACCCGGCGTATCGACAAACACAAATTGCGCCGTGTCGTCGGTGTAAATACCGGTTACACGGTTGCGCGTGGTTTGTGCTTTTTTACTGGTAATACTGATTTTCTGACCAATTAAATGGTTCATCAGCGTGGATTTGCCGACATTCGGGCGACCCACGATGGCCACAAAGCCGCAACGATAATCCGTCGGGTGTTGCGACTCGTTTTGCAAAAAGGTTTCGATATCCATTTATATATGACTTTCTTGATTGTTTCAGACGGCCTTTGCATTTTCTCAAAGGCCGTCTGAAATATTATTTTTTAGATTTTTTCAAAGGAAACTTCTGTTCCAACCACTCCAAGGCTTCACATGCCGCTTTTTGCTCGGCTACTTTCCGGCTGCTGCCGCGTGCATTGCAGATGAAACCAAGTTCGCCCAAATCGCAGGAAATCACAAACATCGCATCAGCCGTCTGCTCCGCCTGCTCTTCGATTCGATATTTCGGCAGGGCAAAGCGGCGTGCCTGCAAGGCTTCCTGCAAAGCGGTTTTACTGTCTTTCTTGCCGATATTCAAATCCGCACGTTTCACGCGTTCCGCAAACAAATGGCGAACCACTTTTTCCGCCGCAGAAAAATCCGCGTCAAAACTGACCGCCGCAAACATCGCCTCCATCGCATCGGCCAAAATCGAAGGCCGTCTGAAACCGCCGCTCTTCAACTCGCCGGCACCCAAATACAAACCGTCGCCGACATTCATTTCCAACGCGATTTCAGCCAATACACCTTCATTCACCAAAGCCGCGCGCATCCGCGACAACTCGCCTTCCGACAATTTCGGAAAAGCGTCAAACAACATCCGCGCCACGGAATAGTTCAAAATCGAATCGCCGACAAATTCAAAACGCTCATTGTGTTTGGCATTGTAGCTGCGGTGGGTCAAAGCCTGCTGAAGCAGCTCCATATTGCGGAACTCATAGCCCAGACGCTTTTGAATCGCTCGATGCGCCTGCTGTTTGAGCAAATCAGGTTTCATTCCATACTTTCAAAAAACAGCCGGAAAGCACGCCTCATCCGCAGTGAAACAAAATAAAAAGGCTACACCGGCAACTTTTTTATTTTGGCTCATTGTTTCTTGCGTCCCTCAAGCCGATAAACAATCAAAAGCCGTCATGTTCAAACCTGACGGCACTTGCCGACATTGTACCATCAAACCGCCCCTGCACACATCCGTGCGGAAAAGTGGCGAATCGTGTAAAATCATGCCAAATCATCTCTTTGTCAACTCTATGAACAAATTTGCCCAAGCATTGGCCGCAGCGCTCGACCGCTGCATCGTTACCAACACCGTCGCCGAACAAGGCGAGCCCGTCGGCTTCCTCTACCGCGAAGCCCCCGTATTTGAAAATGACAGCGGCTGGCGTATTTTCAGCGGCGACGAAACCGACGAATACACCGACAATCCCGACAACTTCAGCATTGTCAGTCTCTCCGCCATTACCGCAGACAATCCCGACATTGCGCCCCTGCTGACTCAGGCAGAAGGCAGCGCGTGGGAATTGAACGAAGACGGCGAGTTCCAAGCCGTTGCCGATTGGCAGCCGCAAGAATAATCCATCCCCATTTCGTTTCAGACGGCCTTCTTTATAACAAGGCCGTCTGAAACCGAGCCGAATCCCTATTTCACAAATATTGAAGGAATCATCATGAACATTATCGAACCACGCCTCGATGGCACCAACCTGCGCATCGGCATCGTTCAAGCCCGCTTCACCAACGAAATCGGCAGCGAAATGGTCAAAATTTGCTGCCGCACCTTAAAAGAATTGGGCGTATCCGAAGACAACATCACGCTTGCCACCGTTCCCGGCGCGCTTGAAGTGCCTATCGCGCTGATGAACCTCGCTTCATCCGAACAATTCGATGCCCTGATTGCCATCGGCGTTGTCATTCGTGGCGAAACCTACCACTTTGAATTGGTATCCAATGAGTCCGGCGCAGGTGTCAGCCGCGTTGCCCTTGACTACAACATCCCTATCGCCAACGCCATCCTGACAACTGAAAACGACGAACAAGCCGTTGCACGCATCGAAGAAAAAGCCTCCGATGCCGCCAAAGTTGCCGTAGAATGTGCCAACTTGGTCAACCATCTTTTGTCAGAACAATACGAAGACGACGAAGAATAAGTTTCTCTCCGTATTGAATACCGCATATTTTCAGACGGCCTCTCAATCATGACATTGAGGCCGTCTGAATCATTCAATATTCAGCCGACAACCCTCGGCGCTCTCTTCACAAGGAATACCCATGAAAAGCCCACGCCGCCGCGCACGCGAGCTTGCCGTACAAGCTATTTATCAAGCAGGCATCAACAAAACCGCCGCTCCCGAAATTGCCAAAAACATCCACGAACTGTCCCAAACATCCAATATGGATGAAGAGCTGTTCAACAAACTGTTTTTCGGCGCACAAACCCATGCCGAAGAATACATGGAAAAAATCAGCCCCCTGCTCGACCGCGACGAAAAAGACCTCAGTCCTATCGAACGCGCCGTTTTGCTGGTTGCCTGCCATGAGCTGAGCACCATGCCTGAGACCCCCTACCCTGTCATCATCAACGAAGCCATCGAAGTCACCAAAACTTTCGGCGGCACCGATGGCCATAAATTCGTCAATGGCATCCTCGACCAACTGGCTTCACGCATCCGCCCTGACGAACCGCGCCGCAAAGGCTAAGATTGACTTCGCATCAGGTCGGGATTACCGATCTTTGCCCTGTTTAAGCTAATGTCCTTATACAGCCAAACCATCAAAAAGGCCGTCTGAAATTCAGACGGCCTTTTATCTTTCGATTTATTCTGATTTTGGCATTTCATAACCGGGACAGTTTTGCTTGTCGCTGCTTGCCCAGATGATACCGCTGTCGTTGTAATAAACGGTACAGGTTTCATTTGCGTTGGTTTCTTTGTTAGGCTCTGCCTTCAAAATATAACCTGAATCGGAAGGATTAGGTATAGAAGCCGTACCCTCGGAAAAACTAATATCGAAATATTGATTCTGCTGTAAATTTCCAGCAGGAAACCCTACAAATGTACTTTTTTGAGTGTAGTAGCGTTCGAGCTGTTGGGCGTTATGCAGCATCTGCGTGCGGACGGCGGCAAGGCGCGTTTGGCGGATGTAGTTTTGATAAGACGGATATGCGATGGTAGCGAGAATGGCTGCAATCACAACGACTATCAGCAGCTCGATAAGCGTGAAGCCTTGTTGGTGTTTCATTGTATTTATGTCGTAAATAATTAGAATAAGACGTGAATATTATAGTAGTTTTCTTGCGGATTAAATGTTCAGATTCGGAGGGAGTTTGGGAATTTATGTAAATGAGGTGCAAATTCTGAAAAATGTTTACTGCCCTTTATTTTTTATTTCAATAAGTTAAACTTCAATTTAAGCCGACCGTCTCTTGGTCGGACTTGGTCTTTACAGTAAAATCCAGTTGTTTTTTTGTTTCTATCAATATATTTGTTGCTTGTCTGCGACGTTATTTTATTGAATTGGTTCTTTTTATATGTCTAAAGTTTTCAAGTGGGCGGCCGGTACGGCTGTTATCGTGGCTGCGGCTTTCGGCGGCTGGTCTTTGATGAAGCCTGAGCCTCAGTCTTCTTTTATTACTGAAGTAGTCAAACGCGGCGATATCCGTCAAACCGTGTCGGCAACCGGCGAAATCTCGCCTTCCAATTTAGTATCCGTAGGCGCGGAAGCTTCAGGTCAGATTAAAAAACTATATGTGAAACTGGGCCAGCAAGTGAAAAAAGGTGATCTGATTGCAGAAATCAACTCAACCAATCAGATCAACACGTTGAATACCGAAAAATCCAAACTGGAAACCTATCAGGCAAAATTGGTTTCTGCCGAAATCGCGCTTTCCAGTGCGGAGAAAAAATATAAACGCGAATTTGCCTTATGGAAAGAACAGGCGACTTCCAAGGAAGACTTGGAATCTGCACAAGACTCTTTAGCCGCGGCCAAAGCCAATGTCGCCGAACTGAAAGCCGCCATCAAACAATCAAAAATCTCCATCAATACAGCCGAATCCGAACTGGGCCACACGCGGATTACCGCCACCATGGACGGCACTGTGGTCGCCATTCCTGTTGAAGAAGGCCAATCCGTCAATGCGGCGCAATCTACGCCGACCATTATCCAACTGGCCAACTTGGAAACCATGTTAAACAAAATGCAGATTGCCGAGGGCGACATCACGAAAGTCAAAGCCGGTCAGGATATTTCGTTCACCATTTTGTCCGAGCCGGACACTCCGATTAAAGCGAAATTGGACAGCGTTGACCCCGGCCTGACCACCATGTCTTTGGGCAACTACACCAGCAGCACGGACACGACTTCCAATGCGATTTACTACTATGCCCGTGCACTGGTGCCAAATCCCGAAGGCAAACTTTCTATCGGTATGACCACTCAAAACACGATCGAAATCAACGGCGTGAAGAATGTCTTACTGGTACCGACACTGACCGTGAAAAAGCATAACGGCAAATCCTATGTCAGCATTTTGGGGGCAGACAATAAAGCGGTAGAACGCGAAGTGACTGTCGGCTTGAAAGACAGCATGAATACCGAAATCAAAAGCGGCTTGAAAGAAGGCGAAAAAGTGATTGTTTCTGAAATGAGCGCAGATGAAAAGAATAAGAGCAGCGAACGCGCGATGATGGGTGGCGGCCCTCCTCGCTGATTGATTAAGGCCGTCTGAAAGATTTGGCTGTGTTTCAGACGGCCTTAGTTCCTGTGTTTCTATTTTTCGCCCGGAAAGATTATGAGTTTAATCGAATGTAAGAATATCAACCGTTTTTTCGGTAACGGTGAAAACCGTGTGCATGTATTGAAAGATGTCAGCCTTTCTATTGAGAAAGGCGACTTTGTGGCGATTATCGGCCAATCCGGCTCGGGCAAATCGACGCTGATGAATATTTTGGGCTGTCTGGATACCGCTACTTCCGGCTCTTATCAAATCGACGGCATCGAAACATCGCAAATGCAGCCGGATGAGCTTGCGGCTTTGCGCCGTGAGCGTTTCGGCTTTATTTTCCAGCGTTACAACCTGTTAAGCTCGCTGACCGCCCGAGACAACGTCGCTCTGCCTGCCGTGTATATGGGCATGGACAGTAAAGAGCGTGCGGAACGTGCGGAAAAACTGTTGGGCGATTTGGGTTTGCAAAATAAAGAAGGCAACAAACCCAGCGAACTTTCCGGCGGTCAGCAACAACGCGTTTCGATTGCCCGCGCGTTGATGAACGGCGGCGAAATCATCTTTGCCGACGAGCCGACCGGCGCATTGGATACCGCCAGCGGTAAAAACGTGATGGAAATCATCCATAAGCTGCACGAAGACGGGCATACCGTGATTATGGTCACCCACGATCCGGGCATTGCGGCAAACGCAAACCGCGTCATCGAAATCCGCGACGGTCAGATTATTTCAGATACGTCTAAAAATCCGGATATTCCGCCAAGCAAAGTGGAGAGGATTAAAGAAAAAGCTTCCTGGTCGTTTTATTACGATCAATTTATGGAAGCATTTAAAATGTCGGTACAGGCGATTATGGCGCACAAGATGCGTTCGCTGCTGACCATGCTGGGGATTATCATCGGTATCGCTTCGGTGGTATCAGTAGTGGCATTGGGTAATGGCTCGCAACAAAAAATCTTGGAAGACATCAACTCGATGGGCACAAACACCATCAGCATCTTCCCCGGCCGTGGTTTTGGCGACCGTAGAAGCGGACGAATCAAAACACTGACGATTAATGACGCAAAAGCCATCAGCCAACAAAGCTACGTCGCATCCGCCACCCCTCAAACCAACTCCGGCGGCACCTTGACCTACCGCAACACCGACCTGACCGCCTCGCTTTACGGCGTAGGCGAACAATATTTCGATGTGCGCGGTTTGAAATTGGAAGAAGGCCGTCTGTTTGATGATGACGATGTCAAAACCGATGCCCAAGTCGTCGTTATCGACCAAAACACCAAAACCAAACTCTTCGGCGAAGGCGTCAATCCTTTAGGTAAAACCATCCTCTTCAAAAAACGCCCGCTAACCGTCATCGGCATTATGAAAAAAGATGACAACTCGTTCGGCAATTCAGACTCGCTGATGCTTTGGTCGCCTTATACAACGGTCATGCACCAAATTACCGGCGAGAGCCATACCAACTCCATCGTTGTCAAAATCAAAGACGATGCCAACACGCAAGTTGCCGAAAAAAGCCTAACCGAGCTACTGAAAGCACGCCACGGCACAGAAGACTTCTTTATGAACAACAGCGACAGTATCAAAGAAATGGTTGAAAGCACAACCGGCACCATGACGCTGCTGATTTCTTCCATCGCGGTCATCTCTTTGGTGGTCGGCGGTATCGGCGTGATGAACATCATGCTGGTCTCCGTTACCGAGCGCACCAAAGAAATCGGCGTCCGCATGGCAATCGGCGCACGCCGCAACAATATTTTGCAACAGTTTCTGATTGAGGCCGTCTTAATCTGTATCATCGGCGGCCTGTCAGGCGTATTGTTGTCCGCAAGCATCAGCCTGGTGTTCAACTATTTTGTTACCGACTTCCCAATGAGCATTTCCATGACTTCCGTCATCGGCGCAGTTGTCTGCTCCACCGCCATCGGCGTCGCGTTCGGCTTTATGCCTGCCAACAAGGCTTCCAAGCTCAACCCGATTGATGCGCTGGCTCAGGATTGATTATGTTTCAGACGGCCTATTATCTTAGGGCCGTCTGAAATGCTGTTACCCGAAAGATTTTTTATGAAGACGAAACCTTTTTCCCAAGCAGCCTTATCATTGGCTGTTGCCCTTGCCCTAAGTGCGTGCGCCGCACCTAAAGCCAATCCGAACCTAACACTGGAAGCGACCGGCCAAGTCATGAGCACGGCGGAAACTGCCGAACGCTACGATGTAAACGGCAACTGGTGGGAAATCTACCAAAGCCCGCAGCTCAACGCGCTGATGGAGCAGGCGCTGGCCAACAATGTCGATTTGAAACAGGCAGCCATCAGCGTCAACAAGGCTTTGTATCAAGCCAATATTTTGGGTGCGGATTTGGTGCCTTCGTTCAGCGGCTCGTTGGGCGCGAACGCTTCTAAAAACCTGAAAACCGGCAGCCACGGCAATACCTTCAGCAGCCAGCTTGGCTTGAGCTACGAATTGGATTTATGGCGTAAACTCAGTGCCACTGCCGATGCTCAGGTATGGGAATACCAAGCCACGCATGAAGACATGGCCAACACACGCCTGACTTTGATTAATAATGTCGCCGATGCGTATTTCAATATCGCCTACCTGAACGAAGCCATCGAGTTGGCGCAAAAATCGCTGAAGCAATATCAGGAAATCAACCGCATTGCGAATGCCAAGTTCCGCTATGGCCGGGCCGACTCCAGCCAGCCGACCCAAGCCAAACAGTCATTGCTGAGCGCGGAAAACAGCCTGTTGTCTTTGCAAAACAATTTGGATACGCAAAAACAGGTTTTGCGTAATTTATTGAATTTAAGGCCGTCTGAAAACATGGCCGCCGATCCGGCACAGTTCCGCCTGCTGCCAGTCAAAGGCGTGAACCTCGACGTACCGATTACCGTATTGGCGAACCGCCCCGACCTGCGCGCCGCCGAATACCGCCTGCAAGCGTCGCAACAATCGGTCAACGCGCAAAAACGCAGTTGGTATCCGTCGATTACTTTGGGCGCAAGTTTGAGTACGTCGTCCGACAAAGCAAAAAGTACGTTCAATATCCCTATGTTGGGCGGTTCGGCCACCATCAATCTGCCTTTCCTTAATTGGCAGACCATGAAATGGAAAGACAAAACCGTACAAGCGGAGATGGACAGTGCCAAGCTGAATTTTGAAAAAGCCCTGACCACCGCGCTCAACGAGGTCAACACCAACTACCTTGCCTACCGAAACGCGCAGGCCAGCCTTGCCAATCAGGAACAACGTTATCAGTTGGACAAGAAAAACAGCCATTACTATCAAGTACGCTACCAACACGGTAAAAACGAACTGAAAGACTGGCTGGAGGCTTTGAATTCGGAATACAGCTCGGCTCAAAACCTGCTGAACCAACGCTATGAAGCCTTAAAATACGAAAATATGGTGTATAAAGCCATGGCAGGACGTTATACGCCGAAATAGCATTTTCAGACGGCCTTTGGTTAATTTCCGTCAACGGCCGTCTGAAACCATTCAAGCAACTGAATTTTCATATATAATCGCGCGTTTATTTGATTTTATCCGGACAACATTATGGCCTTTGCCTCTCTCTTTACGCTTTTGGACGATATTACCGCCGTTTTGGATGATGTAGCGATGATGACCAAAGTCGCCGCCAAAAAAACCGCCGGCGTGGTCGGTGACGATTTGGCGCTCAACGCCAATCAGGTAACCGGCGTATCCGCCGAGCGCGAATTGCCGATTATTTGGGCGGTGGCAAAAGGCTCTCTGGTCAACAAGCTGATTCTGGTGCCGCTTGCGCTGTTGCTTTCCGCTTTCCTACCTGCGCTGATTACACCCTTGCTGATGATCGGCGGTGTGTATTTATGTTTTGAAGGCGTGGAAAAACTGTTGCACAAATTTCTGCACCGCAATGAACACGAAGACGGACACAATGCCGAGCCTGAAGTCACAGACGAAAAAACAAAAGTTAAAGGCGCGGTCCGCACAGATTTCATTCTCTCCGCCGAAATCATCATTATCGCGCTGGGCGTTGTTGAAAAATATGACCTGATGACGCGTTCTTTGGTGATGGCCGCCATCGGTGTCGGCATGACGGTATTGGTCTATGGTTTGGTCGGCATTATCGTCAAACTTGACGACCTCGGCATGATGTTGATGCGCCAAAAAAGCGCCGCCGTACAAGGTATCGGACGCGGTTTGATTTCATTTATGCCTTGGTTTATGCGCGGCTTGAGTATTGTCGGCACGCTGGCGATGTTCTTAGTCGGCGGCGGACTGATTGCCCACAACCTTGGCTTTTTGCACGATTTCCTCCATGCGCAGCATTGGGACAGCGGTATGATGGAACATATCGCCAATCTGGTGGTCGGAGTAGCCGCCGGTGCATTGGCTTGCGCAATCGTCCTGCCTGCAATGAAATTATTTCAAAAAGACTGATTTTGTTTCCCTGCCGTCTGAAAACTTTTCAGACGGCCTCAATACCATTTAAAGCATGAATATTTTCCGTAAACTCGAACAATATTGGCAACATCCGCTGCTGTACTGGCCGCTGGTCATCTTGATTGCCGCCGCGACACCGTTCACTTTCGCCCCGTATTATCATTTCTGGCTGATGCCGCTGTTGTTTGGCGCGCTGATACGCCTGATTGAATTGCGTCCGCGCTTTGCCGTCATGACAGCCTATCTGTTCGGATTAATCGGTTATACGGCCCAGTTTTATTGGATACACACTGCCTTGCATGATGTTTCGGGTTTGCCGGATTCATACGCCATCCCCCTCACCTTCCTGCTGCCGGCGTTTCTTGCACTTTATCCAGCCATCTGTTTTTGGGTGTGGAGAAAATGCAACCTGTCGCGCTGGGCCAAAACCGGTCTCCTGCTGCCGATTTTGTGGACGCTGGCAGAATTTGCCCGCGAACGTTTCCTGACCGGGTTCGGCTGGGGCGCAATCGGCTATTCCCAAATCATCAAAGACAGCCCGTTGGCAGGTTTCGCGCCTTTGGGCGGCATTCATATGGTCACGCTGGCAACTGCTTTCCTCAGCGCATGGCTGGTGTTGCTGATTGACAACCACGGCCGTCTGAAACACCGCCTGCTGCCCTTATTCCTTATCGTTGCGCTCTGCTCCGTCGGCTACATTTCCCAACAAACCGAATACACCCGCCCCGACGGCAGCACCAGCACGGTTGCCCTGATTCAAGGCAACATCGAGCAAAATCTGAAATGGAAGGAAGAGCAAATTATCCCGACCATTCAGAAATACTACGAACAAATCAGCAAGACCAGTGCCGACATTGTCATCCTGCCTGAAACCGCCCTGCCGCTGATGCGCCAAGACCTGCCCGAAGGCATCTTGGAACAATTCGCCGAACAGGCACAAAGCAACGGCAGCGCATTGGCCATCGGCATCAGCCAATATACGCCCGACGGCAATGGCTACGAAAATGCAGTCATCAATTTGAGCGAATATCACAACAGTACTTCCGATGTCATCCCCTACTACGCCAAGAACCACCTCGTTCCATTTGGCGAATACAAGCCCTTGCCCACCATTACCGAGCGCCTCTATAAAATGATGGATATGCCTTTGGCCGACTTTCAAAAAGGAGGCGACAACCAAGCGCCTTTGGTGATGAAAGATCAAAAAGTCGCCTTCAATATCTGCTATGAAGACGGTTTCGGCGACGAACTCATTGCAACGGCGAAACGCTCCACCTTGCTTGCCAACATCAGCAATATGGCGTGGTATGGCAAATCCAATGCCATGTACCAGCAGCTTCAACAGTCCCAAGCGCGTGCAATGGAACTGGGCCGCTACATGGTTCGCGCCACCAATACCGGCGCGACCGCCATTATTTCCCCTAAAGGTACGATTGTTGCCGAAGCCCAACCGAATACGGAAACCGTCCTCGAAGGCCACGTCAAAGGCTATATCGGCGAAACGCCTTATATGAAAGCAGGCGGCTCAACATGGCTTATCAGCATTTTGGCCGTTATCGGCGTATTCCTTATCCTGATTGGCCGGAAAAAACCAGAATAAAAAAAATTTTTAATATCTTGTTATACAAGGTCTTTTTTATCACCAAAACTATTTACATACAGAAATGTTTGTAATATACTTAACCAAAACCTAGCAAATCACTCAAATTTTCTAAGACAATCAACCCTTGCGATTCAAGCAGTAAAAACTATTGAATCTATCGTTAATTTACAGAAAAAATCCAACCCATAACAAAACAAACCACAGGCAGTGTTATACTGCTTGTCACACAATAAACAAAAAGCCGTCTTCAGACGGCTCAATCAAGGAAGGCACCCTTCATGAATAAAGCTTTTGCATTACCTGTTATCCACAGCGGCAACGGTAGCCTCGAGCAATACATTCATACTGTCAACAGCATTCCCATGCTTACCGCCGAAGAAGAAACACAACTGGCGGAACGTCAACAAAAAGGCGACCTTAACGCCGCCAAACAGCTTATCCTGTCGCATCTTCGCGTCGTCGTATCCATTGCACGCGGCTACGACGGCTACGGCCTCAACCAAGCCGACCTGATTCAAGAAGGCAATATCGGCCTGATGAAAGCCGTCAAACGCTACGAACCAAGTCGCGGCGCGCGCCTATTTTCGTTTGCCGTGCATTGGATTAAAGCCGAAATCCACGAATTCATTTTGCGCAACTGGCGTTTGGTCCGCGTTGCCACCACCAAACCGCAACGCAAACTGTTCTTCAATCTGCGCAGCATGCGTAAAAACTTGAATGCTTTGTCTCCAAAAGAAGCGCAAGAAATCGCCGACGATTTGGGCGTCAAATTGTCCGAAGTCTTGGAAATGGAGCAACGCATGACCGGTCACGACATCGGCATCATGGCAGAAAACAACGATGACGAGGACAACTTCGCCCCTATCGACTGGTTGGCCGATCACGATGCAGAGCCTAGCCGTCAGTTGTCCAAACAAGCCCACTACGCCCTGCAAACCGAAGGCCTGCAAAACGCCTTGGCGCAACTGGACGACCGCAGCCGTCGTATCGTTGAAAGCCGCTGGTTGCAAGACGATGGCGGTTTGACCCTGCACGAATTGGCTGCCGAATACGGCGTATCTGCCGAACGCATCCGCCAAATCGAAGCCAAAGCCATGCAAAAACTGCGCGGTTTCTTGGCAGAAGAAGCTGAAGCCGTTTAAGCCTTTCATTAGAAAAAGGCCGTCTGAAACATGAACTGCACCCCAAAAGTTGGACATCCCCC
>NZ_KV810270.1:0-9615 GCF_001812735.1 Neisseria sp. HMSC069H12 | reverse complement strand
ATTTAGGGGATTTTGGGGGATTTTGCAAAGGTGTCATACAGCCTTTTTCTTGCCGAATCAGGCGGCAGATGCTTTCCAAAAATCGCGCGGGGGGTCGAGCACGGGTTGGACGATGCCGGTGCGCACGGCATAGTCGCCGAAGCCTTCGCCCGGTTCGCGGCCTGTTGCCCAGCCGGCAATCCATTCGCGCAGGATGGCGAGGATTTCGGGTTCGGTGATGTTTTCTTTGTAAAGGCGGGGGATGCGCGTGCCTTGGCGGTTGCCGCCGGCGTAGAGGTTGTAGCGGCCCACGGCTTTGCCCACGAGGCCGATTTCGGCCAGCATGGTGCGGCCGCAGCCGTTGGGGCAGCCGTTGGCGCGCAAAACGATGTGCTCTTCGGACAGGCCGTTTTCTGCCATGATTTCGTCCACATGGTTGAGGAATTGGGGCAGGAAGCGTTCGGCTTCGGCCATGGCCAGCGGGCAGGTGGGCAGGGCGACGCAGGCCATGCTGTTTTCGCGCTGTTTGCTCACTTTGTCGTTGATGAGGCCGTGTTCGCAGGCGATTTTTTCAATTTTGGCCTTGTCGCGGGCGGCCACGCCGGCCACGATGAGGTTTTGGTTGGCGGTGAGGCGGAAGTCGCCTTTGTGGATTTTGGCGATTTCGCGCAGGCCGGTTTTGAGCGGGCAGCCGGGCGCGTCGGTGATGCGGCCGTTTTCGATGAAGAGGGTGAGGTGCCATTTTTTGTCTTCGCCCTGCACCCAGCCGATGCGGTCGCCGCGCGTGGTGAATTCGTAGGGGCGGATGGGCTGGAATTTCGCGCCCATGCGGTTTTCCACTTCGGCGATGAATACTTCCGTGCCCACGCGCTCGAGGGTGTAGCGGGTTTTGGCGGCTTTGCGGTCGCTCCTGTTACCCCAGTCGCGCTGCACGGAAACGACGGCGGCGGCGCAGTCGAGCACTTTGTCGAGCCCGATGAAGCCGAATTCGCGGGCGGTGTCGGGGTAGGTTTTGGTGTTGCCGTGCTCCATGGAGAGGCCGCCGCCCACGAGTACATTGAAGCCGATGAGTTTGCCGTTTTCGCCGATGGCGACGAAGTTTAAGTCGTTGGCGTGCAGGTCTACGTCGTTGTGCGGGGGGATGACGACGGTGGTTTTGAATTTGCGCGGCAGGTAGCTGGCGCCGAGTACGGGTTCGGTGTCGTCGCCGCTTTTCACACCTTCAGCCAGGGGGGCGGTTTCGGTGGTTTCCACTTTTTCGCCGTCGAGCCAGATTTCGGCGTAGGCGCGGGATTTGGGTAGGAGGTGTTCGCTGATTTTCTTCGCCCATTCCCAGGCTTCGCGGTGCAGGCTGCTTTCCACGGGGTTGCTGGTGCACAGGACGTTGCGGTTCACGTCGCCTGCGGTGGCGATGGAGTCGAGGCCGAGTTTGTGCAGCCATTGGTGCACGGCTTTGATGTCGGGCTTGAGGATACCGTGGTATTGGAAGGTTTGGCGGTTGGTGAGGCGGATGGAGCCGTAGAGGGTGTGGCTGCCGGCGAATTGGTCGATGCCCAGCCACTGCTGCGGGGTGATCACGCCGCCGGGCAGGCGGCAGCGCAGCATGACGTTTTTGAGATTGTCGAGCTTTTGGTCGTTCCGCTCGGCGCGGATGTCGCGGTTGTCCTGCTCGTACATGCCGTGGAAGCGGATGAGCTGGAAGTTGTCGCCGTTGAAGCCGCCGGTGAGGCCGTCGCCGAGGTCTTGGGCGATGGTGCCGCGCAGGTGGCGGCTCTGGCCTTTGAGGCGTTCGTTGTCGGCCAGGGGGGTGGCGGGGAGTTTGGCGCGGGGGTCGGGGGTGGTCATGGTTGGGTTCCTTTGGGTTTGGGTTGTTTTGGGGCTGTCTGAAAGGCGGTTTTCCATTTTCAGGTAGCCTTTTTTTGCCTGGCGGGGCTGCCTGAAAAACAGCCGCTGTTTTCAATACACGTCGCGCTGGTAGCGGCCTTCCTGGCGCAGGTTGTCGAGGTATTCGTCTGCGTCGTCGGCGCTCAGGCCGCCTTGTTCGGCGATGGTGTCGAGCAGGGCCTGCTCCACGTCTTTGGCCATGCGCGAGGCGTCGCCGCACACGTAGATGTGCGCGCCCTGCTGCAGCCATTGCCACAGTTCGGCGGCTTCTTCGCGGATTTTGTGCTGCACGTAGATTTTCTCTTCCTGATCGCGCGACCAGGCGAAGTCGTATTTGTTGAGCAGGCCGTCTTTCGCCCAACCCTGCCATTCGGTTTGGTAGAGGAAGTCTTGGGTGAAATGCTGGTTGCCGAAAATCAGCCAGTTTTTGCCACTGTCGCCGTTGGCGGCACGCTGCTGCATGAAGGCGCGGAAGGGGGCGACGCCGGTGCCCGCGCCGATCATGATTACGGGCGTGTCGGGGTTTTCAGGTAGCCTGAAGCGGGGGTTTTCCTCCACGAACACGCGCACGCTGCCTTCTTCTTCCAAACGTTCACCCAGAAAGCCGGAGGCGGCGCCGGTGCGCGGGATGCCGTTGTGTTCGTAGCGCAGCACGCCCACGGTGAGGTGTACTTCCTCGCCCACTTCTTCGGGCGCGGAGGAGATGGAGTAGAGGCGCGGGGCGAGCGGGCGCAGCAGGCCGGCGAGCTGCTCGGCGGTGAGCGCGGCGGGGTATTGCGACACGATACCGGCAATCGGGTTGGCGGCGGCGTAGGCGGAAGCGTCGGCGGCGGCCTGCTTCAGCTCGGGATTGCCGGAGATTTCGGCGTAGCCCTGCACGAACTGCGGGGTGTTCAGGCCGATTTCCCAATCGTGCAGCAGGGCTTCGCGCACGGTTTTGCCCTGCCCGCCCGCATTCACCGGCTCGTCGCCCTTGAGCGAGACGGCGGCGAGGATTTCGTCCACGACGGCGGGGTCGTTTTCAAACCATACGCCCAGCGCGTCGCCCGCGCGGTATTGCAGGCCGGAGCCGGAGAGGTCGATTTCGATGTGGCGCACGTCTTTTTCCGAATCGCGGCCGGTGATTTTCTGGCGGACGAGCAGGGTGGCGGGGAAGGGGTTGGCCTTGTTGTAGGCGGATGCGGGCGCGGCGGGGGCGGGGCTGCCGGAAGCGTTGCCCGTACCAGTTGCGGCGGCGGGCGCGGCGGCCAGGCTGCCCACCAGCGGCACGATTTTGTCCAGCCAGGCGGCGGCTTCGGCCTGGTATTCCAAGTCGCAATCCTGCCGCTCCAGCAGGCGTTCGCCGCCGAGTTTGGCTAACAGCTCGTCGAAACTTTTGCCCGCGCCGCAGAACATGGGGTAGCTGGAGTCGCCCAGCCCGAGCACGGCAAATTTGAGGCCGGAAAGCTTGGGGGCTTTTTTGCCGCTGAGCAGTTTGTAGAGGCTGAGCGCTTCTTCGGGCGGTTCGCCCTCGCCCTGGGTGGAGGTAACGAGCAGCACGAGTTGTTCGCCGGCGATGTTTTTGGGCTTGTAGTCGGCGGCGGCGGCATGGACGGCGTTCACGCCGGCGGCGGCGAGCCTTTGCTGCAGCTCTGCGGCCACTTTGCGGGCGTTGCCGGTTTGCGAGGCGGAAATCACGGCCACGCGCAGGGGTTCGGCGGCGGGGGCGGCCGGAGCGGGGGCTGCGGCGGCAGGCGCACCGATGCCGGGCTGCACGGCCTGCCCACCGGCCTGCGACCAGCAGTAGCCGGAGAGCCAGGCCAGCTGCAGGGGGTTGAGCGCGGCGATTTGGGCGGCGAGTTCGGGGGGAAGAGGGTTCATGGCGGGTTCCTTGGGATGGGTTTGTTATGGGCTGGGGCTACCTGAAAATTAAAGGGGCGGATTGTTGGGTTATGGCTTGCAGCCTAACCCAACCTACTCTTGCTAATCTTGCTGCGGGCTACCTGAAATTTGGTCGTTAAGTTTTCAGGTAGCCCGTCTTGCGTACGGTGAACGGGTGTCCGCGCTCCGGTGGTACGGCGGGTGGTCGGCTGCCGGATTGTGTTTCAGGCAGCCTTCCCTCTCGGGAAAAGGTGGCGATTTCAGACGGCCTTTGTTTGTTCTGTTCGGCATTTATGCCCGATCTGCGGGCTGCCTGAAAGTTGGCCGTCGGGTTTTCAGGTAGCCTGTTCTACCTGCTGCGTTTCGCCTGCCGCTTCTGCGTCGGCCAGTATCATGCCGGCGGCGGCGGTGTGGTTGGTGGCTTCGTCTATCAGGATGAAGGCGCCGGTGGCGGGGTTGGCGGCATAGGGGGTGCAGACGACGGGTTGCGCCAGCGCGAGCTCGACTTCGCCCAGGTCGTTCATTTCCAGCGTGTTGCGCCCGGCGGAGTGGCTGAGGGTATGCACGTCCCACACGCGGCGTACGGCGGCGATTTTGGCGGGCACAGTGCGGGTGGTGTGTTTGAGCAGGTATTTGCGGGCGGGGTTGAGCGGGCGGCTGTCGAACCAGCACAGGGTGGCGGCAAGGCGGCGCTGCGGCGCAAGCTGGCTGGCGGCGGAAAGGATGGTGTCGCCGCGCGAGATGTCGATGTCGTCGGCGAGGAGGAGGGTGGCGGGTTCGCCTGCGGTTGCCTGATCCACGCTGCCTTTGAGGCCGATGATGCCGCGCACGCTGCTTTCGAGCCCGGCAGGTTCGACGCGGACTTTGTCGCCCACGCGCACGCTGCCGGCTTCGAGGCGGCTTTGGTAGCCGCGGAAGTCGTCCTGTTTGCTGCCGTCGGCGCGCTGTACGAGCTGTACGGGGAAATGGAAGTCTTGCGGCGCTTCGGGCACACCTTCGCCTGCGGGCAGGCTCTCCAGCACTTGCAGCAGCGAGCCGCCTTGGTACCACGGGGTGTGGGCGCTTTCGTGCACGATGTTGTCGCCATTGAGGGCGGAGATGGGGATGAAGCGGGTTTCAGGCAGGCCGAGGGTGTCGGCCAGTTCGCGGTAGGCGGCGGCGACGGCGTTGAATTTTTCTTGGCTGAAGCCGAGCAAGTCCATTTTGTTGACGGCCACGATGATGTGCGGGCAGAGCAGGTGGTGCAGGATGGCGGAGTGGCGTTTGGTTTGCGGCAGCAGTTGCAGCGGCTGTTGGGAAAAATCGAGCTGGGCGGCGTCTATGAGCAATACGGCGGCGTGGGCGGTGGAGGCGCCGGTTACCATGTTGCGGGTGTATTGTTCGTGGCCGGGGGTGTCGGCGATGATAAATTTGCGGCGGGCGGTGGCGAAATAACGGTAGGCCACGTCGATGGTGATGCCTTGTTCGCGTTCGGCTTCGAGGCCGTCGGTGAGGGCGGAGAAATCGATCGCGCCTTGGCTGCGGCTGCTTTCGAGGCGGCGTACCTGGTCGCCGAGCAGGGCTTTGCTGTCGTAGAGCAGGCGGCCGATGAGGGTGGATTTGCCATCGTCCACGCTGCCGGCGGTGATGAAGCGCAGGGGGGCTTGGCGGTGGGGGCTGGTCATGATGTCGGGCTTTCTTTGGGTGGGTTGTTGGGGTTTCAGACGGCCTGGGCGGCGGGTCTGCGCTGTTTCAGGTGCGGCTGCCTCCGTCTGCATGAGGCGGGCAAAGTGCTTTCAGGCCGCCGCTGCCGTTTTGCGGGTGCGGGCGTTCGCGTTCCAAATCCGCTTTGGCGTTGTGCCGGCCTGCGCCTGCGGCTGGCCCTGCCTGCTTTTGCCGTTTGTCTGTTGGCGGGCTGCGGCCTGCCTTGCGGCTTTTTAGGCTACCTGAAAAACGGTGCGGGGCTTTTTCAGGTAGCCTTCGGGCTAGAAATAGCCTTGTTTCTTGCGCTGCTCCATGGCAGCTTCGCTCACTTGGTCGTCCATGCGGGTGGCGCTGCGCTCGGAGATGTCGGCCAGGGCGGTTTCGGCGATGATTTCGGCGGGGGTGGCGGCGCTGCTGGCCACGGGGCAGGTGCAGGAGATGTCGCCCACGGTGCGGAAGCGTACGGACAATTCTTCTATCTGTTCGCCTTCGTGCGGCGGGGTGAGTTCGGTTACGGGCACTAAGAGGCCGTTGCGGCGCACCACTTGGCGGCGGTGGGCGTAGTAGATCGGCGGCAGGGCGAGCTTTTCGCGTTCGATGTATTGCCAGATGTCGAGTTCGGTCCAGTTGGATATGGGGAACACGCGCAGGTTTTCGCCGGGGTGCAGGCGGGTGTTGTAGAGCGACCAGAGTTCGGGGCGCTGGTCTTTGGGGTTCCATTGGCCGAATTCGTCGCGGAAGGAGAAGATGCGCTCTTTGGCGCGGGCTTTTTCTTCGTCGCGCCGCGCGCCGCCCATCAGTGCGCCGAAGCCGTGCTCTTCGATGGTTTCGAGCAGTGTGACGGCCTGGGCGGCGTTGCGGGAGTCGGTTTCGCGCCGCAGCACCACCGTGCCTTTGGCGATGGAGTCTTCCACGCTGCCGACGATGAGCCGCGCGCCGGATTCCCGGGCGGTTTGGTCACGGAAGGCGATGACTTCGGGGTAGTTGTGGCCGGTGTCGATGTGCACCAGCGGGAAGGGCAGCGGGATGCTCCGCCCGGGCACGGCGAAGGCTTTGCGGGCGAGGGCGAGCAGGACGACGGAGTCTTTGCCGCCGGAAAACAGGATGGCGGGGTGGCGGCATTCGGCCAGTACTTCGCGGATGATGTGGACGGATTCGGCTTCGAGCCAGTCGAGGTGGTCATTTTGCAGGGTGGCGCTCATGGCGGGCTTTCTGTGTCGGGTTGGTTGTTCGGGTTGCGGTTTCAGGCAGTCCGTGGCGGGCTGGGGCTACCTGAAAATATCGGGCTTGCGGCGGGCTGAGCTGAAGAGTCCCTTACGTTTTTTCAGGTAGCCTTTTGGGTTGCGGCGGCTATTTGTGCAGGCCGCATTCTTTGCTGTCGCGGCTTTCCCACCACCAGCGGCCGGAGCGGATGTCTTCGCCTTCCTTCACGGGCATGGTGCAGGGTTCGCAACCGATGCTGGGGTAGCCTTGGCGGTAGAGCTCGTTGAAGGGCAGGCGCTGCTGCAGGGTGTAGGCCCACACTTCCTGTTCGCTCCAGTCGAAAATCGGGTTGTATTTGGCGATGCCGCGCGCGTTGTCGTGTTCGGCCAGGGTAAGTTCGCTGCGGGTTACCGACTGCCCGCGACGCTGGCCGGTGAGCCAGGCATCGGCATCAGCCAGGGCGCGGTTGAGCGGCTCGACTTTGCGGATGTGGCAGCAGCGCTTGCGCAACTCCACGCTGTCGTAGAAGGCGTTCAGGCCGTGGGTTTGCACGTATTCTTCCACCGCTTTTTCTTCGGGGTAGTAGAGGCGGAAGTCGAGCGCGGGGTAGCGGCGGCGCACTTCGTCGGCCAAATCGAGGGTTTCGGCGTTGAGGCGGCCGGTTTGCAGCATGAACACTTCCACGCGCAGGCCTTGCTGCGCCAGCAGGTCGGTAATCAGCATATCCTCCACCGCCAGGCTGCTGGCCAGCTTCACGCGGCTGTGGCGGCGGTAGATTTCCAGCAGGCGGCGGCGCAGCGCGGCGGTTTTTTCAGGTAGCCTTTGGTACACGGCGGAAATGGGGCGGGGAATCTGCCACAGCTTGGGGCGGAAGGATACGGCGGAAGCGGTTTCTTCGCGGACAACCGGGATTTCTTGAATATTCACGGTATTCCCCCTCACGCCGCCTGTCCGGCCGCTGCGGCGGGCTGCTGCACATACCGGCCGCCCTGTTCGTCCTGCCGGCCGGGCTGGGCGCCGAACCAGGCCAAATCCTGCCGCAGCGCCACGGTTTCGCCGATCACCAGCAGGGCGGGCTGGGCGGCTTGCGCGGCCAATTCGGGCAGCTCGGCCAGGCTGCCGGAAAACACCTGCTGATGCGGCAGCGTGCCGCAGCTGATGACGGCGGCGGGCGTGGAGGCGGCGCGGCCGTGCGCAATCAGCTCGCGCGAAAGTTCGGCGGCCTTAATCGTGCCCATATACACCACCAGCGTTTGCCGGTTCTGCGCCAGAGCAGGCCAGTCGGGCGCTTCGGCGTCGATTTTGCGGTGGCCGGTGATGAACATCGCGCCGTGCGCGTGGTCGCGGTGGGTGAGCGGGATGCCGGCGTAGGCGGCCGCGCCCAGTGCGGCGGTGATGCCGGGCACCACTTCAAACGGAATGCCCGCTTCGCGCAAGGCTTCCAATTCCTCGCCGCCGCGCCCGAACACGAACGGGTCGCCGCCCTTGAGCCGCACCACGCGTTTGCCCGCACGGGCATGGCGCACCAGCAGGAGGTTGGTTTCCTCCTGCGGCACGCTGCCGCCACCGGCGCGCTTGCCCACGCAGATTTTGTCGGCATCGCGCCGCACCAAATCCAGCACCGCATCCGACACCAGCGCGTCGTACAGCACCACGTCGGCTTCCTGAATGCGCTGCAGGCCTTTGAGCGTGAGCAGCCCGGCATCGCCCGGCCCCGCGCCCACCAGCGCCACTTCGCCGCTTTGCGGCTGCTCCCCGGCCAAATGCCGCCACACCAGCTGCCCGGCCTCGCGGCTGCGGCGGCTTTCCGCCAAACGCCGGAAGGCGGCGGAAGCAAACAGCCTTTCCCAGAAGCGGCGGCGCTGCGTCGTGCTGCCGAGCCGCGCCTTCACGCGGCCGCGCCATTGCCCGGCAATCTGCGCCATTACGCCCAAACCCTGCGGTAGCAGGGCTTCCAGCCTCTCGCGCAGCAGCCGCGCCAGCACCGGTGCCTTGCCGCCGCTGGAAATGGCGATTTGGATGGGGTTGCGGTCGATAATCGAGGGGAAGATGAAGTTGCAGCGGGCGGGGTCGTCCACCGTGTTCACCAGCTGGCGGCGGCTCTGCGCGGCTTGGAACACCCGCTCGTTCAAATCGGAATCGTCGGTGGCGGCCACGGCGAGGAAGGCCGTGTCGAGCAATTCGGGCGAGAACGCGCGCGCCGCCCACTCCACCCTGCCCGCGCCGTGCAGCGCGGCCACTTTCGGGTGCAGCCTATCCGCCGCAATGCGGACAACCGCGCCGCAGCGCAGCAGCAGGCGGATTTTGCGCAAAGCCACATGACCCGCGCCTACCACCAGCACGGGGCGGCCTTTCAAATCGGCAAACAGGGGGAAGTAGTCCATTTCCGTTCTCACTCTAAAACCGTGCGCCTATCATAGGCGAAGCGGCGGGGGGAACGGAAAGACTGATTTCGCCATTAGATAGAAGAAAAAATTATATGCGCGGCAACTTATTGTTGCTAAACATTTATTCTAAGCGCGTATCTTGAACGCCGGCCGAGGCCGCCCGCCCGGTTTCGGGTTTGCGCCCGCAAAACAGGCGGGGGTAGCCGTGCGGGCAACAGACTTCCTGCAAAACGGGAAATGCCGGAAGGGCAGGCTGCGGTTTGCCGCCGCGCAGGCAGGGTAAGGATGCCCGGGTTGCCGGAATCCAAATGTTTCAGCCGACCCGCCCGCCTCTTGCGACCGGTTTGGGTTTCCGCCGGGCTTTTTGCTTTCAACCCCGGTTTGGATTTTCGCAAGAAGCCCGATATACGGAACCGTTTCAAACGCCGGGCGCGGGACGGGAAATTGCGCCAAGAGACCTTTGCAAAAATCCCCCTCCACCCAACAGCCGAAGCCCAAACCCAAGCTTCCGGCTGTTTTTTGTTCCCAATTTCCCTTTTTTCTCCCCGGATACCGGATTATCAGGCATCCGGGCCGCCCTTTAGGCTGCAACAGGCACACTTAGCCTGTTAGCCGCTTT
>NZ_KV810269.1:0-1186 GCF_001812735.1 Neisseria sp. HMSC069H12 | reverse complement strand
CATGGCTAAGGAAAAATTTGAACGTAGCAAACCGCACGTAAACGTTGGCACCATCGGTCACGTTGACCATGGTAAAACCACTCTGACTGCTGCTTTGACTACTATTTTGGCTAAAAAATTCGGCGGTGCTGCAAAAGCTTACGACCAAATCGATAACGCTCCCGAAGAAAAAGCCCGCGGTATTACCATCAATACCTCACACGTAGAATACGAAACCGAAACCCGCCACTACGCACACGTGGACTGCCCGGGCCACGCCGACTACGTTAAAAACATGATTACCGGTGCCGCACAAATGGACGGCGCAATCTTGGTATGTTCCGCTGCCGACGGTCCTATGCCGCAAACCCGCGAACACATCCTGTTGGCCCGTCAAGTAGGCGTACCTTACATCATCGTGTTCATGAACAAATGCGACATGGTTGACGATGCCGAGCTGTTGGAATTGGTTGAAATGGAAATCCGTGACTTGTTGTCAAGCTACGACTTCCCAGGCGACGACTGCCCAATCGTACAAGGTTCTGCACTGAAAGCTTTGGAAGGTGACACTGCTTACGAAGAAAAAATCTTCGAATTGGCTGCTGCCTTGGACAGCTACATCCCAACACCTGAGCGTGCTGTGGACAAACCTTTCTTGTTGCCTATCGAAGACGTATTCTCTATCTCTGGCCGTGGTACAGTAGTAACCGGTCGCGTAGAGCGCGGTATCATCCACGTTGGTGACGAGATCGAAATCGTAGGTCTGAAAGAAACCCAAAAAACCACTTGCACCGGCGTTGAAATGTTCCGCAAACTGCTGGACGAAGGTCAAGCAGGTGACAACGTAGGTGTATTGCTGCGTGGTACTAAACGTGAAGACGTAGAGCGTGGTCAAGTATTGGCTAAACCAGGTACCATTACTCCTCACACCAAATTCAAAGCTGAAGTATACGTACTGAGCAAAGAAGAGGGTGGTCGTCACACACCATTCTTTGCTAACTACCGTCCACAATTCTACTTCCGTACTACTGACGTAACTGGTGCAGTTACTTTGGAAGAAGGCGTAGAAATGGTAATGCCAGGTGAGAACGTAACCATTACTGTAGAACTGATTGCGCCAATCGCTATGGAAGAAGGTCTGCGCTTTGCGATTCGCGAAGGTGGTCGTACCGTAGGTGCGGGTGTGGTTTCTTCTGTAATCGCTTAA
>NZ_KV810268.1:0-913 GCF_001812735.1 Neisseria sp. HMSC069H12 | reverse complement strand
ACGGTAACGACCGATTTGAAAACACCTGCGGACAGGATTTATTCTCTTTGCGCCATTGAACAGACGAAACTTCATTTGAAGTCATTGGAACGTTTTTGATTTTTTAGGAGACTGATATGTCGAAACACAAAATCCGTTACATTCTGCCACTGCTAGCCGTGATGGCATCCGCTGCCTGTGTCGGTGCAGCAGGGTCATCTGATAAAGCTGCAAATGCCGTTAAACCGAAACAGGAAAAGAATCTTTGCCCCGAACCTGTTGACCAAATGGATGAAGATTGTTTAGAAATTACTCTGCTGAAACTTGAAAACAAACTGGACATGAAGTACAAAGATTTATTTCGACGTGCCGCTGCCAAAGACCGAAAACTTCATGGTATGACAAAACAGTATTTTACAAGCATCCGCTCAAAATGGAAGGATTATCAGGACGAACTATGTTACGACCCGACGGTAACGACCGATTTGAAAACACCTGCGGATCGGATTCACACTCTTTGCGCTATCGAACAGACGCAGCTTCATTTGAAGGCATTGGAACGTTTTTGATTTTTTAGGAGACTGATATGTCGAAACACAAAATCCGTTACATTCTGCCACTGCTAGCCGTGATGGCATCCGCTGCCTGTGTCGGTGCAGCAGGGTCATCTGATAAAGCTGCAAATGCCGTTAAACCGAAACAGGAAAAGAATCTTTGTCCCGAACCTATTGACCAAATGGATGAAGATTGTTTGAGGCTTACATCAAGGGAGTTCGAAGGCAAATTGAACACAAAATATAAAGATTTATTTAGGCGGGCCGCCACCAAAGACAAAAAACTGCACGGTTTATCCAAACAGTATTTCACAAGCGTCCGCTCAAAATGGGAGGCTTATCGGGACAAACTCTGTGATGATCCGACGGTAACGACTGAT
>NZ_KV810267.1:77889-92139 GCF_001812735.1 Neisseria sp. HMSC069H12 | reverse complement strand
GTGCGGGTGTGGTTTCTTCTGTAATCGCTTAATTGAGGGATATTGATAAATGGCAAACCAAAAAATCCGTATCCGCCTGAAAGCTTATGATTACAGTCTGATTGACCGTTCCGCACAAGAAATCGTTGAAACTGCCAAACGTACTGGCGCTGTTGTTAAAGGTCCAATTCCTTTGCCAACTAAAATCGAACGTTTCAACATCTTGCGTTCTCCGCACGTGAACAAAACTTCTCGTGAGCAATTGGAAATCCGTACCCACTTGCGTCTGATGGACATCGTGGATTGGACTGACAAAACTACTGATGCACTGATGAAACTGGATCTTCCAGCAGGTGTAGATGTAGAAATTAAAGTTCAATAAGAACTGAAAAACCGAACAGCTTGGCTGTTCGGTTTTTTATAAAATTCTTAGGCCGTCTGAAAATTTTCAGATATTTGGCAACACTTCATCCGAAAAAATGATGGGTTTAAGAAGTTAAATTGAAATTTTTGTTGATATTTCTTTGATTTGTCAATTATAATGGCGGACTTGGTACATCCGTATCAAGTTTAACTTTGTCTGAAAGGCAGGCCAATCGTAGCCCGCCCCTTTACTTAAAAGGAAAATAATCATGACTTTAGGTCTGGTTGGACGCAAAGTTGGTATGACTCGCGTGTTCGACGAACAGGGTGTTTCTGTTCCGGTAACCGTTTTAGATATGTCTGCCAACCGCGTTACACAAGTGAAATCCAAAGATACTGACGGCTACACTGCTGTACAAGTTACCTTTGGTCAGAAAAAAGCTAATCGTGTCAACAAAACTGAAGCCGGTCACTTTGCTAAAGCAGGTGTTGAAGCTGGTCGCGGTTTGGTTGAATTTGCTTTGACTGAAGAAAAACTGGCTGAATTGAAAGCCGGTGATGAAATTACCGTTTCTATGTTTGAAGTTGGTCAATTGGTAGATGTAACCGGTACCTCTAAAGGTAAAGGTTTCTCTGGTACGATCAAACGTCATAACTTCGGTGCTCAACGTACTTCCCACGGTAACTCCCGTTCTCACCGTGTTCCTGGTTCTATCGGTATGGCACAAGACCCTGGTCGCGTGTTCCCTGGTAAACGTATGGCAGGTCAATACGGTAACACTAAAGCAACTGTTCAAAAATTGGAAGTTGTGCGTGTTGATGCTGAACGCCAACTCTTGTTGGTTAAAGGTGCTGTTCCGGGTTCGGTTAACAGCAACGTCGTGGTTCGTCCTAGCGTGAAAGTAGGTGCGTAATGGAATTGAAAGTAATTGACGCTAAAGGACAAGTATCTGGCAGCTTGGCTGTTTCTGATGCTTTGTTTGCTCGTGAATACAATGAAGCTCTGGTTCACCAACTGGTTACTGCTTACTTGGCAAATGCCCGTTCTGGTAATCGTGCTCAAAAAACTCGTGCCGAAGTAAACCACTCTACTAAAAAACCATGGCGCCAAAAAGGTACCGGTCGTGCTCGTTCCGGTATGACTTCTTCTCCGCTGTGGCGTAAAGGTGGTCGTGCATTCCCAAACAAACCTGATGAAAACTTCACTCAAAAAGTGAACCGTAAAATGTACCGTGCCGGTATGGCGACTATTTTGTCCCAATTGGCTCGTGATGAACGTTTGTTTGCAATCGAAGCATTGACTGCTGAAACTCCTAAAACTAAAGTTTTTGCTGAACAAGTGAAAAATTTGGGTTTGGAGCAAGTTCTGTTTGTAACTAAACAGCTCGACGAGAATGTTTACTTGGCTTCACGCAACTTGCCTAACGTATTGGTTTTGGAAGCTCAACAAGTTGATCCTTACAGCTTGCTGCGTTACAAAAAAGTCGTTATCACTAAAGATGCAGTTGCACAATTAGAGGAGCAATGGGTATGAATCAACAACGTTTGACTCAAGTAATCTTGGCACCTATCGTTTCTGAAAAAAGCAACGTATTGGCTGAAAAACGTAACCAAATGACGTTTAAAGTTTTGGCAAATGCAACTAAACCTGAAATTAAAGCGGCTGTTGAGCTGCTGTTCGGCGTTCAAGTTGCAGACGTTACTACTGTTACCATTAAAGGTAAAGTTAAACGTTTTGGTCGCACTTTAGGTCGTCGCAGCGATGTTAAAAAGGCTTATGTAAGCTTGGCTGCCGGTCAAGAGTTGGATTTGGAAGCCGCTGCTGCAGCTGCAGATAAGGAATAAACAAAATGGCAATCGTTAAAATGAAGCCGACCTCTGCAGGCCGTCGCGGCATGGTTCGCGTGGTAACAGAAGGTTTGCACAAAGGTGCACCTTATGCACCTCTGCTGGAAAAGAAAAATTCTACTGCCGGTCGTAACAACAATGGTCATATCACTACCCGTCATAAAGGTGGTGGTCATAAACATCATTACCGCGTCGTAGATTTTAAACGTAACAAAGACGGTATCCCTGCAAAAGTAGAGCGTATCGAATATGACCCTAACCGTACTGCATTTATCGCACTGTTGTGCTATGCAGATGGTGAGCGTCGCTACATTATTGCTCCTCGTGGTATTCAAGCCGGTGCAGTATTGGTTTCCGGTGCTGAAGCTGCGATCAAAGTAGGTAACACTCTGCCGATCCGCAATATTCCTGTTGGTACAACTATTCACTGTATCGAAATGAAACCAGGTAAAGGTGCACAAATTGCACGTTCTGCTGGTGCTTCTGCGGTATTGCTTGCAAAAGAAGGTGCTTACGCACAGGTTCGTTTGCGTTCTGGCGAAGTACGCAAAATTAGCGTAAATTGCCGTGCAACTATCGGTGAAGTTGGTAACGAAGAACAAAGCCTGAAAAAAATCGGTAAAGCTGGTGCTAACCGCTGGCGTGGTATTCGTCCGACCGTTCGTGGTGTTGTAATGAACCCTGTTGATCACCCACATGGTGGTGGTGAAGGCCGTACTGGTGAGGCTCGCGAACCGGTTAGCCCATGGGGTACTCCTGCTAAGGGCTACCGCACTCGTAATAACAAACGCACGGATAACATGATTGTTCGTCGTCGTTACTCAAATAAAGGTTAATTAGTATGGCTCGTTCATTAAAAAAAGGCCCATATGTAGACCTGCATTTGCTGAAAAAAGTAGATGCTGCTCGTGCAAGCAACGACAAACGCCCAATTAAAACTTGGTCACGTCGTTCTACCATTTTGCCTGATTTCATCGGTCTGACTATCGCTGTTCACAACGGTCGCACTCACGTGCCTGTGTTCATCAGCGATAACATGGTTGGTCATAAATTAGGTGAGTTCTCATTGACCCGTACCTTTAAAGGCCACTTGGCTGATAAAAAGGCTAAAAAGAAATAAGGTGAATCATGAGAGTAAGTGCACAACATAAAAACGCCCGTATTTCAGCTCAAAAAGCTCGTTTGGTAGCTGATTTGATTCGTGGTAAAGACGTTGCCCAAGCTTTGAATATCTTGGCATTCAGCCCTAAAAAAGGTGCTGAGCTGATTAAAAAAGTATTGGAATCAGCAATCGCCAATGCCGAGCACAACAATGGTGCCGACATTGACGAACTGAAAGTGGTAACTATCTTTGTTGACAAAGGCCCAAGCTTGAAACGTTTCCAAGCTCGTGCCAAAGGTCGCGGTAACCGCATCGAGAAACAAACTTGTCATATTAACGTGACAGTGGGCAACTAAGGAAAAGCTATGGGACAAAAGATTAACCCTACAGGCTTTCGCCTGGCGGTAACTAAAGACTGGGCTTCAAAATGGTTTGCTAAAAGCACCGACTTTTCTACTGTTTTGAAACAAGATATTGATGTTCGTAACTACTTGCGTAAAAAACTGGCTAATGCTTCAGTTGGTCGCGTAGTGATCGAACGTCCTGCTAAATCTGCACGTATTACCATTCACTCTGCTCGTCCAGGTGTGGTTATTGGTAAAAAAGGCGAGGATATCGAAATCTTGAAACGTGACTTGCAAGCTCTGATGGGTGTGCCTGTTCATGTAAATATTGAAGAGATTCGTCGTCCTGAATTGGATGCTCAAATCATTGCTGATGGTATTGCCCAGCAGCTTGAAAAACGTGTTCAATTCCGTCGCGCTATGAAACGTGCAATGCAAAATGCAATGCGTTCTGGTGCTAAAGGCATCAAGATCATGACTTCAGGCCGTCTGAATGGTGCTGATATTGCTCGTAGCGAATGGTACCGTGAAGGTCGTGTACCTTTGCATACTTTGCGTGCAAACGTAGATTATGCAACTAGCGAAGCACACACTACTTATGGTGTACTGGGTCTGAAAGTTTGGGTTTATACAGAAGGTAATATTAAATCTTCTAAACCTGAGCATGAGAAGAAACAAAGAAAGGCAGGTGGACGTAATGCTGCAGCCAACTAGACTGAAATATCGCAAGCAACAAAAAGGCCGTAACACCGGTATTGCTACTCGCGGTAACAAAGTAAGTTTCGGTGAGTTCGGTTTGAAAGCCGTAGGCCGTGGTCGTTTGACTGCCCGCCAAATCGAAGCTGCTCGTCGTACTATGACTCGTCATATTAAACGTGGCGGTCGTATTTGGATTCGTGTATTCCCTGATAAACCAATTACTGAGAAACCTATCCAAGTTCGTATGGGTGGCGGTAAAGGTAATGTGGAATATTACATTGCTGAAGTTAAACCAGGCAAGGTATTGTACGAAATGGACGGTGTTCCTGAGTCTTTGGCTCGTGAAGCATTTGAATTGGCCGCTGCCAAATTGCCTATTCCTACAACCTTTGTAGTAAGACAGGTGGGTCAATAATGAAAGCAAATGAATTGAAAGACAAATCTATTGAGCAATTAAACTCTGATTTGTTGGACTTGTTGAAAGCTCAGTTTGGCTTACGCATGCAAAATGCAACCGGTCAGTTGGGTAAATCTAGCGAGTTGAAACGTGTACGCCGCGATATTGCTCGTATTAAAACCATTTTAACTGAAAAAGGTGCTAAGTAATGAGCGAAGCTAAAAATGTTCGTACTTTGCAAGGCAAAGTGGTAAGCGACAAAATGGACAAAACTGTTACAGTATTGGTTGAGCGTAAAGTTAAACACCCTCTGTACGGTAAAATTATTCGTTTATCAACTAAAATCCATGCTCATGATGAAAACAATCAATATGGCATTGGTGACGTAGTGGTAATCGAGGAATCTCGTCCTTTGTCAAAAACCAAGTCTTGGGTTGTAAAAGAATTGGTTGAGAAAGCGCGTACTGTTTGATTTAAAACACAGTAATGTAGCTTAATAAGAAACGAAGTCTTGCAGCAAAGTTAATTTGCGTGTAAACTTCGTTTCTTATCTTCCAGCTTCTTATGGAAGTTTCTCTCCCTTCGGGATCCAAGACTGGTTTACTAGAACCGTGATGGTTTCATTTAATAAGCAGCTTAAAGTAAGGTGCGAGTTATATGAAAGTGGTAAATTAAGTTGGTTAATTTAAAGGTACTAATATGATTCAAATGCAGACCATCTTAGATGTGGCTGATAACTCTGGTGCGCGTCGCGTAATGTGCATCAAAGTATTGGGCGGATCTAAGCGTCGCTACGCTTCTGTTGGCGACATTATTAAAGTTGCAGTTAAAGATGCAGCCCCACGTGGTCGTGTCAAAAAAGGTGATGTATACAATGCGGTAGTTGTTCGTACTGCTAAGGGTGTGCGTCGTCCTGATGGTGCGTTAATTAAATTCGATAACAATGCTGCTGTGTTGTTGAATAATAAACTTGAACCTCTGGGTACCCGTATTTTTGGTCCGGTAACCCGTGAATTGCGTACTGAGCGATTTATGAAAATCGTTTCATTGGCGCCTGAAGTATTATAAGGAATAGCGCGATGAATAAGATCATTAAAGGCGATCAGGTTGTAGTGATTACCGGTAAAGATAAAGGTAAGCAAGGTCAAGTAGTTCGAGTGTTGGGTGATAAAGTTGTTGTTGAGGGTGTTAATGTTGTGAAACGCCATCAAAAACCTAATCCAATGCGTGGTATTGAGGGTGGCATTATTACTAAAGAAATGCCTTTGGATATTTCTAATATTGCAATCCTGAATCCGGAAACTAATAAAGCAGACCGTGTTGGTATTAAGCTGATTGAAAATGAAGGCAAAGTTAAACGCGTTCGTTTCTTCAAATCAAATGGCTCTATCATTGGAGCATAAGGAGATAACATGGCTCGTTTGAGAGAGTTTTATAAAGATACAGTTGTTCCTGAATTGGTTAAACAATTTGGTTACAAATCAGTAATGGAAGTTCCACGTATTGAAAAAATCACCTTGAATATGGGTGTAGGTGAAGCTGTTGCTGATAAAAAAGTTATGGAACACGCTGTTTCTGATTTAGAGAAAATTGCTGGTCAAAAACCAGTTGTTACTGTTGCTCGTAAATCTATCGCAGGTTTTAAAATTCGTGATAACTATCCAGTTGGTTGCAAAGTAACATTGCGTCGTGATCAAATGTTTGAATTCTTGGATCGTTTGATTACTATTGCGTTGCCTCGTGTACGTGACTTCCGTGGTGTAAGCGGTAAATCATTTGATGGTCGTGGCAATTACAATATGGGCGTTCGTGAGCAAATTATTTTCCCGGAAATTGAATACGATAAAATCGATGCTTTGCGTGGTTTGAACATTACTATTACAACTACTGCAAAAACTGATGAAGAAGCGAAAGCTTTGTTGTCACTGTTCAAGTTTCCGTTTAAAGGATAATCATGGCTAAGAAAGCACTTATTAATCGTGAGCTGAAACGTCAAGCATTGGCGAAAAAGTTTGCAGCTAAACGTGAGGCAATTTTCGCTGTTATTAATGATGCTAATGCGACTGAAGAAGAACGTTTTGAAGCACGTTTGAAATTTCAATCCATTCCTCGTAATGCAGCACCTGTACGTCAACGTCGTCGTTGTGCTTTAACAGGTCGTCCTCGTGGCACTTTCCGTAAATTTGGTTTGGGCCGTATTAAAATCCGTGAAATCGCTATGCGTGGCGAGATCCCTGGTGTTGTTAAAGCTAGCTGGTAATAGGAGTATAAATAATGAGTATGCATGATCCTATTTCCGATATGTTGACTCGTATTCGCAATGCGCAACGTGCTAATAAAGCAGCAGTTGCCATGCCTTCTTCTAAACTGAAATGTGCAATTGCAAAAGTTTTGAAAGAAGAAGGTTATATCGAGGATTTTGCGGTTTCTGCTGATGCAAAACCGGTATTGGAAATTCAATTGAAATACTATGCAGGTCGTCCTGTGATTGAGCAAATTAAACGTGTTTCACGTCCAGGTTTGCGTATTTACAAAGCATCAAGTGAGATCCCTAGCGTAATGAATGGCCTGGGTGTCGCTATTGTTAGTACTTCTAAAGGTGTAATGACTGATCGCAAAGCCCGTTCTGAGGGTGTCGGTGGTGAGTTGTTGTGCATCGTAGCCTAGTGGAGAAAAGTAAATGTCACGCGTCGCAAAAAACCCAGTGACTGTTCCTGCTGGTGTAGAAGTAAAATTCGGAACAGATGCATTGGTTATCAAAGGTAAAAACGGCGAATTGTCTTTTCCTTTGCATTCCGATGTTGCTATTGAACTGAACGATGGTAAATTGACTTTTGCTGCAAAAAATGACAGTAAACAGGCTAATGCTATGTCTGGTACTGCTCGTGCATTGGTTAATAACATGGTTAAGGGTGTTTCTGAAGGTTTTGAGAAAAAACTTCAATTGATTGGTGTGGGTTATCGTGCCCAAGCTCAAGGTAAAGTTTTGAACTTGTCTTTGGGTTTCTCTCATCCAATCGTATATGAAATGCCTGAAGGTGTTTCTGTTCAAACTCCTAGCCAAACAGAAATCGTTTTGACTGGTGCAGATAAACAAGTGGTTGGCCAAGTCGCTGCTGAAATTCGCGCATTCCGTTCTCCTGAGCCTTATAAAGGTAAAGGTGTTCGTTATGTAGGTGAAGTAGTAGTGATGAAAGAAGCCAAGAAAAAATAATTGAGGTTCACTAATGGATAAACATACAACCCGACTCCGTCGTGCACGCAAAACCCGTGCGCGTATTGCGGACTTGAAAATGGTAAGATTATGTGTGTTCCGCAGCAATAATCATATTTATGCTCAAGTAATTAGTGCTGAAGGTGATAAAGTATTGGCTCAAGCCTCTACATTGGAAGCTGAAGTACGTAGTAGCCTGAAATCAGGTAGCAACGTTGAAGCAGCGGCTGTAGTTGGTAAGCGTATTGCTGAAAAAGCTAAAGCAGTGGGTGTTGAAAAAGTTGCTTTTGACCGTTCAGGTTTCCAATATCACGGTCGTGTGAAAGCTTTGGCTGAAGCTGCACGTGAAAATGGTTTAAGCTTCTAATATTTGGAGACTTTCAGATGGCAAAACATGAAATTGAAGAACGCGGTGACGGACTGATTGAAAAGATGGTCGCAGTTAATCGTGTGACTAAAGTAGTTAAAGGTGGTCGTATCATGGCTTTCTCTGCACTGACTGTTGTTGGTGATGGTGATGGTCGCATCGGTATGGGCAAAGGTAAATCAAAAGAAGTACCAGTTGCTGTTCAAAAAGCAATGGATCAAGCTCGACGCTCTATGATTAAAGTACCTTTGAAAAATGGTACTATTCATCATGAGGTTATTGGTCGTCATGGTGCTACTAAGGTATTTATGCAACCTGCTAAAGAAGGTAGTGGTGTAAAAGCTGGTGGTCCAATGCGTTTAGTATTTGATGCTATGGGGATCCATAACATCTCAGCTAAAGTACATGGTTCTACTAATCCTTACAATATTGTACGCGCTACATTAGACGGTTTGTCTAAACTATATACCCCTGCTGATATTGCTGCTAAACGTGGCTTGACAGTAGAAGATATTTTGGGAGCTAACCATGACTGAGCAAAAAAAGATTAAAGTTACATTGGTTAAGAGCCTGATCGGTACAATTGAATCTCATCGTGCATGTGCTCGTGGTTTAGGTTTGCGCCGCCGTGAACATACTGTAGAGGTTTTGGATACCCCTGAAAACCGTGGCATGATCAATAAAATCAGCTACTTGTTGAAAGTGGAGTCTTAATATGTTTTTGAATACTATTCAACCTGCTGAGGGTGCTACTCACGCTAGTCGTCGTGTAGGCCGTGGTATTGGTAGCGGCTTGGGTAAAACAGGTGGTCGTGGTCATAAAGGTCAAAAAAGCCGTTCTGGTGGCTTCCACAAGGTAGGTTTTGAAGGCGGTCAAATGCCTTTGCAACGCCGTCTGCCGAAACGTGGTTTCAAATCTTTGACTGCTGCCGCTAATGCTGAAGTTCGTTTGAGTGAATTAAATCTGATTGCTGTGAACGAGATTGATGTCTTGGTTCTTAAACAAGCTGGTCTGATTCCTGTAACTGCTTCTAGTGTAAAAGTTATTGCTTCTGGTGAAATCTCAAAAGCAGTTACCTTGAAAGGTGTAAAAGCTACTAAAGGTGCTAAAGCTGCTATTGAGGCTGCCGGTGGTAAAGTAGAAGAATAAGGCTTGCACTACAGTGGCTAATCAACAATCTTTATCGGGATTATCCAAATTTGGTGATCTGAAAAAACGTCTGGCATTCCTTTTAGGTGCTTTAGTCGTTTTCCGTATTGGTGCTCATATACCGGTACCGGGCGTAGATGCTGTTGCATTAGCTAAGTTATACGAAGGCGCTGCAAACGGCATATTCGGAATGTTAAATATGTTCTCGGGTGGTTCGTTGGAGCGCTTTAGTATATTTGCAATTGGTATCATGCCTTATATTTCGGCATCGATTATTGTTCAGCTTGCTTCTGAAATTGTTCCTTCTTTAAAAGCTTTAAAGAAGGAAGGTGAGGCTGGTAGGAAAATAATTACGAAATATACTAGGTATGGGACGGTATTATTGGCTGTATTGCAAAGCTTTGGTGTTGCAACATTTGTTTATCTGCAAGGTGTTGTTGTAACGAGTTCGCTTGAGTTTCATATTTCTACAGTAGTCTGTTTGGTTACAGGTACTATGTTTCTGATGTGGTTAGGGGAGCAAATTACCGAGCGTGGTATTGGTAATGGTATTTCTTTAATTATTACAGCAGGCATTGTATCGGGTATTCCATCCGGTATTGTTCGGATGTTAACTTTGACTGAACAAGGCTCTATGAGTATGTTGATGGCGGTATCAATTGTGATTGGTATTTTGCTGTTGATCTATGCTGTAGTTTATTTTGAGAGTGCTCAGCGTAAAGTTCCTGTGCATTATGCTAAAAGACAGTTTGGCTCTGGAATGATGCCGGGACAAAGCATTCATATGCCGTTCAAGCTAAATATGGCAGGTGTTATTCCTCCTATTTTCGCTTCCAGTATCATTTTATTTCCGTCTACACTTTTAGGTTGGTTTGGTTCAAATAGTACGAATTCTGTTCTTTATAAGGTTGCTGCAATGCTGCAACACGGACAGCCTTTGTATATTGTATTATTTGCCACAACTATCATCTTCTTCTGCTATTTCTATACTGCTTTAGTATTTAGCCCTAAAGAGATGGCTGAAAATTTGAAGAAGAGTGGTGCATTTGTACCGGGTATTCGCCCGGGTGAGCAAACCTCTAGATATTTGGAAAAAGTTGTACTGAGACTGACATTATTTGGTGCTTTGTATATCACTACAATCTGTCTGATACCTGAATTTTTAACGACGGCATTGAAAGTTCCTTTCTATTTAGGTGGAACATCTCTGCTTATTTTGGTTGTCGTTACAATTGATTTTAGGACACAAATCAATTCATATAGAATGAGTAGTCAGTATGAAGACTTGATAAGTCGTCCAGATATGAAATCTTTGTCACGTAAGTAGGCTTATGGCTAAAGAAGATACCATACAGATGCAGGGCGAAATCCTTGAGACTTTGCCCAATGCAACATTTAAAGTAAAACTGGAAAATGATCATGTAGTACTTGGTCATATATCTGGCAAAATGCGGATGCACTATATTCGTATTTCTCCAGGTGATAAGGTAACAGTTGAATTAACTCCTTATGATTTAACCCGTGCTCGGATTGTTTTCCGAGCAAGATAAACGATAAAAGGAAATAAAATGCGTGTACAACCTTCTGTAAAGAAAATTTGTCGCAATTGCAAGATTATTCGTCGTAATCGTGTAGTTCGCGTAATTTGTACTGACCCACGTCACAAACAACGTCAAGGTTAAGAAGCTAGTTTTCTTAACTATTGATTTTGTGGTATAGTGACATACTTTGCCCTAAAAAGGAAAAAATATGGCTCGTATTGCAGGGGTAAATATCCCTAATAATGCCCATATCGTAATTGGCCTTCAGGCTATTTATGGTATTGGTGCGACTCGTGCTAAATTGATTTGTGAGGCAGCAAATATTGCTCCTACTACTAAAGCAAAAGATTTGGACGAGGCTCAATTAGACGCTTTGCGTGAGCAAGTTGCTAAATATGAAGTTGAAGGCGATTTGCGTCGTGAAGTAACGATGAGCATTAAACGACTGATGGATATGGGTTGCTATCGCGGCTTCCGTCATCGTCGTGGCTTGCCTTGTCGTGGTCAACGCACTCGCACAAATGCTCGTACCCGTAAAGGTCCGCGCAAAGCGATTGCCGGTAAGAAATAAATTTTAAGGAATTTGATTAATGGCTAAAGCAAACACAGCTTCGCGTGTACGTAAAAAAGTACGTAAAACCGTAAGCGAAGGTATTGTGCACGTTCATGCATCTTTCAACAATACCATCATTACAATCACTGACCGTCAAGGCAATGCATTGTCTTGGGCTACCTCTGGCGGCGCTGGTTTTAAAGGTTCTCGTAAAAGTACACCATTTGCAGCACAAGTTGCAGCAGAAGCAGCTGGTAAAGTTGCCCAAGAGTATGGCGTTAAAAATTTAGAAGTCCGCATTAAAGGCCCTGGCCCTGGTCGCGAATCTTCTGTACGTGCTTTAAACGCTCTTGGTTTCAAGATTACCAGCATTACTGACGTTACCCCGTTGCCTCATAACGGTTGCCGTCCGCCTAAAAAACGTCGTATTTAATATTGGAGTGATTTAAAACATGGCACGTTATATTGGCCCTAAATGTAAATTAGCACGTCGTGAAGGTACGGATCTGTTTTTGAAGAGTGCACGTCGCTCTTTAGATTCCAAATGTAAAATGGATTCTGCACCTGGTCAACACGGTGCGAAAAAACCACGTTTGTCAGACTACGGTTTGCAATTACGTGAAAAACAAAAAATTCGTCGTATTTATGGCGTATTAGAGCGTCAATTCCGTCGTTACTTCGCGGAAGCAGCTCGTCGTAAAGGCTCTACCGGTGAATTGCTGTTGCAATTGCTGGAGTCTCGTTTGGACAATGTCGTTTACCGTATGGGTTTTGGCTCTACTCGCGCCGAAGCACGTCAATTGGTTTCTCACAAAGCTATCGTCGTAAACGGTCAAGTTGTTAATATCCCTTCTTTCCAAGTTAAAGCAGGTGATGTTGTAGCTGTTCGTGAAAAAGCTAAGAAACAAGTACGTATCCAAGAAGCATTGAGCCTAGCTACTCAAATTGGTTTGCCAAGCTGGGTATCTGTTGATGCCGACAAATTGGAAGGTGTATTCAAAAATATGCCGGATCGCTCAGAATTGTCTGGCGATATTAATGAACAGCTGGTGGTAGAGTTCTACTCTAAATAATGCTAGCTCAATGAGGGACAGTTAAATGCAAAATAGCACAACCGAATTTTTGAAACCTCGTCAAATCGATGTAGATACTTTGTCTTCCACACGGGCCAAGGTGTCTATGCAGCCATTTGAACGTGGTTTTGGTCATACTTTAGGTAATGCTTTGCGTCGTATCTTACTGTCATCCATGAATGGCTTTGCCCCAACTGAAGTAGTTATTTCCGGCGTATTGCACGAATACTCTACTATTGATGGTGTTCAAGAGGATGTTGTTGACGTTCTCTTGAACATTAAAGGTATCGTATTCAAGCTTCACGGTCGTAACCAAGTTCAGTTGACTTTGAAAAAAACAGGTGCTGGTGCTGTTGTAGCCGGTGATATTGATTTGCCACACGATGTGGAAATCATCAATCCTGAACATGTTATTTGCCACTTGGCTGACAATGGCCAAATCGACATGGAAATTAAAGTTGAGCAAGGTCGTGGTTATCAATCTGTTTCAGGCCGTCGCGTATTGCGTGATGAGAACAAACAGATTGGTGCGATTCAGTTGGATGCGAGCTTTTCGCCCATCAGTCGTGTTAGCTTTGAAGTTGAACCTGCACGCGTAGAGCAACGCACGGATTTAGATAAGTTGGTTTTGGATATTGAAACCAATGGTTCTATCGATCCAGAAGAAGCTGTACGTAGTGCCGCACGTATCTTAATTGACCAAATGTCTATTTTTGCAGATCTGCAAGGTACTCCGGTTGAAGAGGTTGAAGAAAAAGTGCCTCCTATCGATCCTATCTTGCTGCGTCCTGTAGATGATTTGGAATTAACCGTACGTTCAGCTAATTGTCTGAAAGCTGAAGATATTTACTATATTGGCGATTTGATTCAACGTACTGAAACCGAGCTTCTCAAGACCCCTAATTTGGGTCGTAAATCTTTGAATGAGATCAAAGAAGTGTTGGCCTCTAAAGGTCTGACATTAGGTTCCAAATTAGAAGCTTGGCCGCCTGTAGGCTTAGAAAAGCCGTAAGTTTGAAGATTAAAGGATAATGACATGCGTCATCGTAATGGCAACCGCAAATTAAACCGTACTAGCAGCCACCGTGCTGCGATGCTGCGCAATATGGCGAATTCCTTGTTGACTCACGAAACCATCGTGACAACTTTGCCTAAAGCAAAAGAATTGCGCCGCGTAGTTGAGCCCTTGATTACCTTGGGTAAAAAACCTTCTTTGGCAAACCGTCGTTTGGCTTTTGACCGCACTCGCGATCGTGATGTTGTAGTTAAATTGTTTGACGAATTGGGTCCACGCTTTGCTGCTCGTAACGGCGGCTATGTTCGTGTACTGAAATACGGTTTCCGTAAAGGCGACAATGCTCCTTTGGCATTGGTTGAATTGGTTGATAAAGCAGCTGATTCTGCTGAATAAGCAAATTAATATGAAAGCACTACCTGTTTAGGTAGTGCTTTTTTATTCGGATAGCCCCTTTCTCATTTCGCAGTGCTACAATAAACAGCATTTACTTGAGTTACAATCTGCGGTTGTAGCTCCCTTTCTCATTTCGCAGTGCTACAATTTGGGTTGAATTTTCCTTTCAAATAAAGGCGTTGTAGCTCCCTTTCTCATTTCGCAGTGCT
>NZ_KV810267.1:77568-77789 GCF_001812735.1 Neisseria sp. HMSC069H12 | reverse complement strand
AGCTCCCTTTCTCATTTCGCAGTGCTACAATATTGTAGCACCATTTACACGCGCATCTTTGGTTGTAGCTCCCTTTCTCATTTCGCAGTGCTACAATCACCTTTGAAGTCGCTGGTTGTCGAGTTGAGTTGTAGCTCCCTTTCTCATTTCGCAGTGCTACAATTTTCCCAATGTTCAGTATGTTGTTTTGTATGTTGTAGCTCCCTTTCTCATTTCGCAGT
>NZ_KV810267.1:77247-77468 GCF_001812735.1 Neisseria sp. HMSC069H12 | reverse complement strand
AGCTCCCTTTCTCATTTCGCAGTGCTACAATGACATACTCATCGTCTTCAGCAAAATTAATGTTGTAGCTCCCTTTCTCATTTCGCAGTGCTACAATGCTAAACTTTCGGGGTGTTCCCCGAACCCCGTTGTAGCTCCCTTTCTCATTTCGCAGTGCTACAATCATGTATGCAAATATGTACAAGACAAGTATGTTGTAGCTCCCTTTCTCATTTCGCAGT
>NZ_KV810267.1:51775-77147 GCF_001812735.1 Neisseria sp. HMSC069H12 | reverse complement strand
GCTCCCTTTCTCATTTCGCAGTGCTACAATACCTTAATGGGAAACCCTTATTCTATAAGGGTTTCCCATTTTATTTGGTCTGAAAAATAGGACTTAAAATAATAATAGTTGGTCGGAATTTACCCTTTTTTCTTGGGTTTTCAGCTCTCCCAACAGCAGTTTCATGGTGGTATATTGCTTTTCTGTTACTTCCAAACAGCGGATTGACCCTTCTTGCGGTAGGTTTGCACATAGCCTATTGTGGTGTTTTTGCAACGAATCTCGACCTTTGACAATACGGCTGTATACGGAAAGCTGGAGCATTTGGTATCCATCTTTTAATAGAAACTGGCGGAATTGATTGGCGGCTTTGCGCTTTGCCGCTGTGGTAACCGGTAGGTCGAAGAAGACAATAATCCTCATAAATTTGGCCTCACTCATATTGGTATTCTTTCAATGGCAAGATTTCAGGCAGTTTCAGCTGTTTGGCGTTTTTGTCGGTTACGCTGGCTTGAAATGAAGAAATTATTTTGTCGATGGCAGCTAAGGTGCTGAAATGTTGCCGTTCGATGCAGATTTGACAGTGAAGGGTCTTGATAAGGTTTTGTTTGATGTTAGGGGTCAGATCAGTTTTCAAACGGCCTTGTTCATGCAAATGTATAACGATCAGATCGGCCAATGGGCGCAAGGGTTCGATAAAGTCATCTGCGAGGTTGAATGGATTTAGTTCGCTTCTATGAAACAAGCCTAATGCAGGCAACCAACCATATAAGGTCAAGGCGCGTGCGACTGCGGCACGGAGTACGGCGTAGGTGTAGTTCAATGCAGCATTGACGGCATTGTTGTCATTACGGGTAAATTTTTCTCCAAAGAGGGCTTGGAAGTAGAGGGCGGCAGCTTGGGCTTCACGGTTTCCTGTATCGCCTGAACGGACTTCAACTACCAAAGAGCGCAGCCGTTTGGCTGCAAGATCATTGCCTGTTTCGTCTGCGACAAATGCTTGATTTAGGATTTTTTGGCGGATGATATGTTGCCAGAGTTGCTTTTTTAAGGGTTCGCTTATATTCAGCTGCAGCTTGAGGATTTTAAGTTGGCGGTGATATTGGGCATAAGGCAGCCATTGTCCGCAGGGCAGGAACTGTTCGTCACATGTCAGTAAGGTTGCGCCATATTCGGCTAAGGCTGATAGGAGCGGGGCAGTAATCAGGGTTTCGCGGTTTTCGATGATAATAACGGCGATGTCTTCTAATGGTACGGTGTGGGACTCGCCGTTTTGTTGAATCAGCAGTTGCCGGCGTTGCAAGGATAGTTTGCCGCCGTTTTGAATAAGCAGGCTGCGCCAAGTCATGTTTTCCCCTTATTTTGATATAAAAAATCCCTGCTTCAGGCCGTCTGAAACAGGGATAGATTAATTTAACGGACAGGCGGGCGTTTTTTCAGACGGCATGGTCTGATTTCTTTGCCGAGTTCGTCGATTTGGTATTTTTGGAATGAAAGAGCGGTTTTGACACCAATACCTTCCAGTATTCCATTTTTGCCAATTTTATGATCAAGATCATGAATGCGTATATTAATATTACCTGTGCCTCGATGGCAGCTGGCAAAGTAACCAAATATCCTAGCTTTTTTTGTTATTACTTCAATTAAATCATTAGGGTGTAATGAGAATTTAAAGTTAAAACTATCATCAATAAGTTGCCAATCTTCTTCATCTTTAAAAGCGATAATAGCCCTATCCGGCAAAATCCCTTTCGCTACCTGCCAACTGTAAATCGGAACCAGATAACACTTGCCGCCTTTCTCAAACACATCTACGCGCACCATGGTTGCATTGTCGGCAATACCGTTATGGTTGCGCACCCATACGCCGGTTTTCTGTACTTGCTCTACGCGTACGGCTTTTACCTGTTGAGTGCGGTTGCCTGCTTTATCGTATTTGTAAAACGGCTCGGCAAAGGCTTTGGTAGGATCGTCTTTATGTGCTTCCAAACGTGCTTTCAGTCCTTCGCATAGCTTAGGTTCGCGCTCCCGATTGACCATTTTTTCCAAGTCTTTCAGTTTTAATTGTGTCAGCGGTACGCGCAACACGCTGATGCCTTCGTCCAGTCGTTTGGCGGATTTGACGGTCTCCATATGGCCTTGCCCGCTCATCTTCCGATTGGGCGCGCGTGAAACAAACAGTGGCGTAACGTATTCGTGCACGGCTTCGGGGCGAGAAGATAATTTTTCTGCGAGCAGGGTACGCAGTTTTTCGGGGGTATCCGCTTCTTCAAATTCGGATTTGCCGTCCGGTTTGCCGAAGACGCGAATCATGACTTCTTGTGCGAAAAATTCCCAAGGTTGCGGGAAGTGTGCTTTTTGATGCAGCACTTCTCCTGTTTCTTTATCTATGGTTTTGCCGTCAAACGCGTTCATCTCTTTATAGCGTACAAAACGGGTAATTTTCTGCTGCATGGCAACGGTTGAGCAGGCAACGACGACGGCGTCCAAGGCGTGATGGCGGTCGTTTTCCGCACGCACTTTGCGCAATCCCCAAAAGCCGCGCAACAGATTGGTAATTTGTCCGTTGGATGCAAAGACACGTCTTTTCCCTTTACCTGTCAGCAGCATATGGTCGGCAACGAATTGGCACAGGAAACGGTTGACGTAGCGCGTATCGTTCAGATTGCGTTCTTTAAAGCCATCTTCATCGAATTTTTGCATCAGAATCCGTTGTTTTTTACTGCGTGGGAAACGGCTGGTTTCGACACGCGCTTTAAATTCCTGCCATTCGCGGCTGTTGTCTTTGCCGTTGAAGTATTCGTAAGGGGTTTGGTTGCCTTTGTTTTGGTTTTCGCTGCCCAATACCAGCACTTTATTGTTGAAACTGTCGTCCCATGTGCGCGAGAACGGCAGGGCATGGTCGATTTCGACATAGCCTTTTTCGTTCAGACGGCCTAAGTTGATTTCTTTGCCCGAATACAGGCATTTGCCGTGTTGTTGCTCGTACAGGCGCAGTTTCAGAATATCTTTGGATTTGGGTTCGCCGACAAAATTGGGGAAATACTCTCGGAATTCGGCGGCGGCTTTTTCACGGTCTTTACGGTTTTCTTCTTGGCGTTTTTCGATTTCTTTGCGGTCTTTAAACGATTTTCCTACTTCCCTTGCTGTTTCAATATGGATACGGGCAGGGGAGCCGTAACGCCGAACCACGCCGTTAATGACTTTCCGTGCTTGAGATAAGGCGCGCAAGACGACGGGGTTGCGGATTTCGTCGGCGGGAATCGGCGGCAGATAAAGCATTTCCTCCGAATTTTTCTCGCCATAATGATCCCCGTAGGTTTCAGCGCAGGCTTCATCGTAACGTTTGCCTTGTTCCATCAGCGGCACGATTCGGCGCAACGCTTTCAAAGAAATTTGAACGAACTTGTCGAAGCTGATGTGTTTCAACAGTGCATCCAAGATTTCAGGTTGCAAGCAGCCTTTCAGACGACCTGTAATATCCTCATCTGTTTTAAACAGGGAGAATGCCGTACCGATTTCATCCTGCAATTCGGGGGAAAGGCTCAACGGAGATTTTTTGTCTTTCAAACCTTCTTTTTCCAGCGCACGGCGGATGGCGTGGTAAGCCTTCATTTCCATCAGCGTTGCCGATTCGGCATTGTCTTTGCCGTAACGCAAACCTTTGAAAAATGCCGTATCGTCCAATCCCAGCAGTTCTCGTGCTTTTGCATAAGTTAGCTTATTTTTATAAGGCATATCTATAAGCGTGGCACGTTCGGTATCAGTCAGCGGACGCTCGCTGCCTTGCTCTAAAATACGCAGGTTGTTCAGCTTGGTCAGCCAGATGAAACGTTCGGCGGTATAGGTGTTTTTAGCGGCTTTCGGCTCTGTCGGCTCAAAGGTGCAATACCCCAACATTTTTTGAACAGCATCGCCAGACAGGGCAGGGCGTTGCGCCATCAGCAGGGTTTCAATACCTTCTTTAAGGCCGTCTGAAATATGCGGATTGCCAAATTCTTTTTGTTTTTCAAACAGCAAAACTAGCTCTGCCTGCAAATCTTTGCGGCTGAACGTATGCGAATAATCGCCGCGCTGGTTGCGGATATGGCCGCTTTCTTTCTCAAATTTATTTAAAGCCAATTCAGCCGGTGTGCGGAAATCGCCTGTCTGTAAGGCATGGGCATTGTCGGCTACGCCTTTAAGCAAAGCACCAAGCTCCTTGTCGGCAGTTTCGCCTTCATTTTTCCGTTGCGACAAATAGCCGCGGTGTTTGATTAAATGCAACAAGACTGCCGACCACTCTAAAGGCGTCAGTTTGCGGTCTAATGCGGCTGCGCGAAGTTGCCATGGTGTATTCGGTAAGGATTTAATCAAGCTGTTTTCATCAAAATCGGCAGCCTGTAATACGCCCTCGCGTTTCAATAGGCGACGGGCCCGAAGCAGGCGGTGGGCGCGACGGCGGGTCAGGCGGCGGACGCTGCGTGCCAAGCGTCTTGCCGCTGCGAGAGAGTCGCCTGTTTTCGGTACTTCTGCACGCTCAAATACGCGCACGCCCAAATCAATCAGGCGGATGGGGTTTTCTTCTTCGTCAATTTCTACCATCGCCCAGCCGACGGATGCGATGCCGATATCGAGGCCGAGGATGTAGTTGATTGGATTGGGTTTGAATGCAGCCATCAGTTTCTCCGTAATATGATGTTTAGTAAGTATAAATATATCCTAGGTAAGTATTACCATGCAAATGAAATGCTTGACTGGGTGCCGATTTGGAATTAGAATTTGGACATATTGTTGCACTGCGAAATGAGAAACGTTGCTACAATAAGGCCGTCTGAAAAGATGTGCCGCAACGCTCTGCCCCTTAAGGCTTCGGCTTTAAGGGGCATCGTTTTGTCTAAATGGCAGGGATTAAAAAGGCCGTCTGAAATTTCAGACGGCCTTTGGTGTTACCAGATATCGGATTTGATTTTGCGTTTCAAGCCTGGGTGTTCAGAGAGTTTGAACTCTGGGTCTTTGCCCACTTTCAGCTTGGCTGTGTAGTCTTTCAACAGCAGGAAGGCAAGTGGGGACAGGAGTAGGATGGCGACGAGGTTAATCCATGCCATGATGCCCATTGCCATGTCTGCCATATCCCATACCAAGGGTACGTTGGCAACTGCGCCGAAGTAGACCCATGCCAAAACCAGCATACGGAAAACGGCGGTAACCAGCCAATGGCTCTTGATGAATTGGACATTGGACTCGGCATAGGCATAGTTACCGATAACGGTTGAAAAGGCAAACATAAACAGGATGACGGCAAGGAAGCCCGCGCCCCATTCGCCTACCTGGCTGACGATTGCCGCTTGGGTCAGCGCCGCACCGCTCAGGTCTCCGTAAGGCTGTTGATAGGTCAAGATGATAAAGGCGGTGCATGAGCAGACGATGATGGTATCGACGAAAACGCCCAGCATTTGAATCATGCCTTGGGAAACGGGGTGCTTCACTTCGGCTGCGGCTGCGGCGTTCGGCGCGGAACCCATACCCGCTTCATTGGAATACAGGCCGCGTTTGATACCCTGCATCATGGTGGTCGAAATCAGACCGCCGAGGAAACCGCCTGCAGCCGAATCGAAGTTGAACGCGTTGGAAAAAATCTGACCGAACACTTCAGGAATCAGGGAAATATTGGTAACAATGATGAAGAGTGCTATGACGAGATATAAAACCGCCATCAGCGGGACGATGATTTCCGCGGCTTTGGATACGCGGCGGATACCGCCGAAGATAATCGGGGCAGTCAGAATGACCAGAGCGACGCCGACATAGTGTTGATCCCAGCCCCATGCCGCTTTGGTGGTATCGGCGATGGTATTGGTCTGTACGGCTTCAAATACAAAGCCGAAACAGAAAATTAGACTCAGGGCGAATAAAACGCCCAGCCATTTTTGTCCCAGGCCTTGAGTGATGTAGTAGGCAGGGCCGCCGCGGAAGTGGTGGTTGTCGTAGTCCCGGATTTTAAAGAGTTGAGCCAGTGAAGATTCGACAAACGCCGAACTCATGCCGATTAAGGCGGTTACCCACATCCAGAACACCGCGCCCGGTCCGCCGAGTTTGATGGCAATCGCCACGCCGGCGATGTTGCCCACGCCTACGCGGCTGGCCAAGCCGGTAACGAATGCTTGGAACGGTGTGATTCCGTGCGGATCATCACCTTGTTTGCGACCGCCCAGCATTTCTTTGATACTGCGGCCGAAGAGGCGGAATTGTACAAAACCGGTGGTAACGGTGAAAAAGAGGCCTGCGCCTAAAAGCATATATACCAACCCCGACCACATTGGGTCGTTGATGGCGTTTACCCAGCCGTGAAGCTGTTCAAAAAATTGATCCATACAAACCTTTCAGAATTTCTGCATTTTCAGACGGCCTGTGTGTGGAGGCTGTCTGTAACTGGATGTATTCTAGCAGACTGTCAACAAACTGAAAAACGTTTACATATTCTTTTTTATATTATCTTTTTGATTATCATGTAATTTTATTATTATGGTGTAAAGAATTTATCGATTTTAATTTTCCCGGTTTACATATTTGAACAAAAAGGCCGTCTGAAAACAGAGTCTTGTTTTCAGACGGCCTTGATTTTATTTCAATGCGTTATTCGGGACGCATTTGCGGGAACAGAATCACGTCGCGGATGGTTTGCGAATCGGTCAGCAACATTACCAAGCGGTCGATGCCGATGCCGCAGCCGCCGGTCGGCGGCAGACCGAATTCCATGGCGCGGATGTAGTCGGCATCGTAGTGCATGGCTTCGTCGTCGCCGGCGTCTTTTTGCGCCACTTGCGCTTTGAAGCGTTCGGCTTGGTCTTCCGGATCGTTCAACTCGGAGTAGCCGTTTGCCAATTCGCGGCCGACAACGAAAAGCTCGAAGCGTTCGGTCAAGCCCGGTTTGCTGTCGGATGCGCGTGCCAATGGCGACACTTCGACAGGGTAGTCAATGATGAAAGTCGGGTTCCACAGTTTGCCCTCGGCGCAACCTTCAAACAGGGCGAGTTGCAGGCTGCCGATGCCGGGAGACGGCGGCAGGCTTTCGCCGTGTTTGACGATTTCTTTTTTCAGCCACTCCGCATCGTTCAACTGCTCGTCGGTGTAGTGCGGATTGTATTTTTTGATGGCGTCGAGAATGGTCAGGCGTTCAAACGGGCTTTCCAAATCGACTTCTTTACCGTTGTAGCTGATTTTCGCCGTGCCGTTTACCGCGCGGGAAGCGTTGCGGATGATGTCTTCCGCCATTTGCATCATGCGTTCGTAGTCGGAGAAGGCTTCGTAGAATTCGATCATGGTGAATTCAGGGTTGTGGCGTACGGACATGCCTTCGTTGCGGAAGCTGCGGTTGATTTCAAACACGCGTTCCAAACCGCCGACAACCAAGCGTTTCAGATACAGCTCAGGCGCGATGCGCAGGTAGAGCGGGATATCCAAGGCATTGTGGTGGGTAACGAATGGTTTTGCTGTTGCACCGCCCGGAATCGGGTGCATCATTGGGGTTTCAACTTCCAAATAATGCTCGTTAACCATGAAATTGCGCACGGATTGGATGATTTGGCTGCGTTTGATAAACGTATTGCGCGATTCTTCGTTGGCAATCAAATCGACGTAGCGTTGACGGTATTTAGTTTCCTGATCGCTCAAGCCTTTATGTTTGTCCGGCAGAGGGCGCAGGGATTTGGACAGCAGGCGGATGTTGGACACGCGCACGGTCAATTCGCCGTGGTTGGTTTTGAACAAAGTACCTTCCGCGCCGACGATGTCGCCCAAGTCCCAGTGGTTGAAATCGTCCAAAACTTCTTGGCTCACGCCTTTGTTGTTCAAATAAAGCTGGATTTGACCGGTAACGTCTTGAATGGTGGCAAAGCTGGCTTTGCCCATTTGACGTTTGAGCATCATGCGGCCAGCCACTTTGACGGGAATGCCTTGCGGGTCGAGTTCTTCTTTGCTGATTTCACCGTATTGGGTGTGCAGGTCGGCGGCAAAGCTGTCGCGTTTGAAATCGTTAGGGTAGGCGTTGCGTTCTTTGCGGATGTTGTGCAGTTTCTCGCGGCGCAGGGCGATGATTTGGTTTTCGTCCAACTGCGGCTCGATTTGCGGATTGTTTTGTTCGCTCATGGTGTTTTCCGGGAAAATGAGTCAGGCTGCTGATATTTTCAGACGGCCTGAATAAAGTGAAAAATTGGCTCTATTTTACGCGATGTCGGTGTTTTTTTCTATAAAGGCAGAAAGGCCGTCTGAAACCTGAAAAATCAGTTTCAGACGGCCTTTTGTTTCATGAAGGGCAGTATCGGCAGTTAGATATCGGTTTCCAAATAAACGACTTGGGTTTGCAGATATTCTTCCAAACCGTGTTTGCCGTCCGCGCCGCCGATACCGGATTTTTTCCAACCGGCGTGGAAGCCCTGCATGGCTTCGAAGTTTTCGCGGTTGATGTAGGTTTCGCCGAATTGCAGGCGGCGGGTGACGTAGAAGGCTTCGTTCAGGTTGGTGGTGTAAACGGAGCTGGTCAGACCGAATTCGCAGTCGTTTGCCAAGGCGATGACTTGGTCGAGCGTGTCGAAAGTGGCAACAGGCAGGACGGGGCCGAAGGTTTCTTCCTTCATGATGTCCATGTTGTTGTCGGTATCGGTCAGCAGGGTCGGCTCGAAGAAATAGCCGCGTCCTTCGGCGCGTTTGCCGCCGCAAACCAGCGTCGCACCTTGTTTGACGGCGCGTTCCACTTTTTCGGCAACGGCTTTGACGGCGCGCTCTTCAATCAGCGGACCCATTTCCAGCGCGCCTGCTTCGGCTTCGGCAGGATTGCCGTAGCGCACGCCTTTCATGGCGGCGGTCATTTTTTCAATGAACGCGTCTTTCAGGCTGCTGTGGACATAGACGCGCTCGGCGCAGTTGCAGATTTGACCGGTGTTGCCGACACGCGAAGCCAAGATGGATTTCACTGCCAAATCCAAATCCGCGTCTTTCAAAACGATGGCAGGCGCTTTGCCACCGAGTTCCAGCGAGACTTTGGTGATGTTGGCGGAAGCGGCTTCCATCACTTGGCGGCCTGCATCGACAGAACCGGTCAGGCTGACCATATCGACTTGCGGATGTGATGCCAAGGCATTGCCGATTTCTGCGCCCGGGCCGTTAACGACGTTGAACACGCCTGCGGGTAAGCCTGAGGCATGGATGATTTCAGCAAAAATGTGGCAGTTAATCGGGGTAACGCTGCTTGGTTTGACGACGATGGTATTGCCTGTTACCAAAGCCGGGCCCATTTTGCGGGCGATTAGGAAGAATGGGAAGTTCCACGGCAAAATGCCGGCGATCACGCCTAAAGGACGTTTGAACAATAAAATATTTTCGCGTGGGCGGTCGCTTTGGATGATTTCGCCTTCATAACGGCGCGCCCATTCTGCTTGATAGTCGAGATAATCGGCAGTGAACATGACTTCTATGCGTGCCAAATCTTTGGTTTTACCGCCTTCGGCAACAATGGTATCCGTCAGCTCATCGGCACGTTCACGGATGCCTTGGGCAATTTTGCGCAGGTATGCGCCGCGCTCAACGGCAGGCAAACGCTCCCATGTAGTTTGCGCATCTCTGGCCGCGGCAACGGCACGATCAACATCGGCTTTTCCGCCTTTAGGCTCACGCGCGATGACTTCTTCGGTTGCTGGATTCAAAACATCACGCCATGTACCGTTAAAGTCGGTTTCAAAGCGGCCGTTGATATACATAGACAGTTGTTTCATCAAACCTTCTCCTGTTGTTGTAGTTGGATGTAGTTTTAGTCTATGCCTAAATTGTCTGGCATACAAGAGGATTTGGCGTGGGTTGATGGTAGGTATTTGGAAGTTTTTAGAAAAATATGATGTGTGGGGAGTTGGGTTTGATTGATTTAAGAGGTTTGTGATGCTTTGAGTTACATCTATAACAGCATTGTGACAAAGCTCGAATATTGCTTGATTTTGATGATGAGAAAGGTATTAAGTGAAGAAAGGCTTAATAGAGAATATAAAAAAACCTGCTTTTTTCAAAGCAGGTTTTCATATTTGGTGGGTCGTGAGCGATTCGAACGCTCGACCAACGGATTAAAAGTCCGCTGCTCTACCGACTGAGCTAACGACCCGATAAGCTGTGCATTATAGGTAGCTTGTTTCTTTTCGTCAACTGTTTTTTTGAAATTTTTTTCAAAAAACGTAAATCGGCTGTTATTTGGCGTTAATTCTCCCTTTTTTGAGCATTTATTATGTTATGATTTTTTAGTCTGTCAGTTTTGACAGATATTTTTTAGACCAAAGGATATACAACATGAAAAAATTATTAATTGCTGCAATGATGGTGGCCGGCTTGGCTGCGTGTACACAAGAAGCGAAAAAAGAAACCCAAGAGGCGGCTTCTGCTGTTGCTTCCGATGTAAACGCTGCTGCTGAGAATGCAGCTTCTTCTGTTGATGCTGCTGCTTCTGAAGTCAAAGGTGCGACTGAGCAAGCTGTTTCTGATGTTAAAGATGCTGCTGCAGATGCTAAAGCAACTGCGGATAAAGCAGTTTCTGACGCTAAAGATGCTGCCGGTAAAGCGGTTGAAGAAGCTAAAGATGCGGTTTCTGATGCTAAAGATGCTGCCAAAGACGCAGCTAAAGATGCTATGGGTAAAGCAGCCGATGCGACTCAAGAAGCTGCCGACAAATTGAAAGACGCTGCTAAATAAGCTGGTGTTTGATATTTGAAAAGGCCGTCTGAAATGTTCAGACGGCCTTTTTATATCGGCAGATTATTTTTTCTCTTGCTGACGCGTATATACCAAAGAAGTCAGGATGGACGCGCCCAGTGCGCCGAAGACGACGGACAGGGAAATGGAAATCGGGATATGTACCCAGTGCATAATCAGCATCTTGATACCGATAAAGCTCAACACGAAAGCCAAGCCGTATTTGAGGAAAATAAAGCGTTCGGCAAAGTCTGCCAGTAAGAAGTACATGGCACGCAGACCCAAGATGGCAAAAATGTTGGAAGTGAGGACGATGAAAGGGTCGGTGGTTACGGCAAAAATAGCGGGGATGCTGTCCACGGCAAAGATAACGTCGCTTAATTCGATCATAATCAATACCAGCAAAAGCGGCGTAGCGATGCGTTTGCCGTTTTCGATGGTAAAGAATTTTTCACCGTCAAACTGTTGGCTGGTCGGGATGACTTTTTTGAGCAGGGTCAGGATCTTGTTTTGGGAAAGGTCTTCTTCAGCTTCGGCTTCGGGCTTCATCATGTGAATGCCGGTGTATAAGAGAAAGGCGCCGAAGAGGTACAAAATCCATTCAAATTGTTGTACCAAGGCGGCGCCGATGAAGATCATGATGGCGCGCAGGACGATGGCACCGAATACGCCATAGAGCAAGACGCGGTGTTGGAATTTGGGTTCGACTTTGAAGTAGCCGAAAATCATCAGGAAAACGAAGATGTTATCGACGGCAAGGGATTTTTCGAGTACATAGCCGGTGAAGAATTCGAGGACTTTTTCTTTGGCGACAACGACCCCGTAAGTCGGGTTGCCCGCCAGTTCAAAATAGAGCCAGCCTGCAAATGCACAAGATACGGCCACCCAAATGCCGCTCCAGGCGAGGGCTTCTTTGATGCTGACTTTGTGGGCGCCGTTTTTTTTCAGCGATACCATATCGATGGCGATCATGATTAAGACGGCAATAAAGAAGATGCCGTAAAACATCGGCGAGCCGACGGACGGGTATTGGGTCATAAAAAATCCTTGTGTGTGGGGGGTATGGGTAAGGTTTACCAAGACAGGTAGAACATCGCCTTGGCAAAAAAGACGATAAACAGCATATGGCTGAAGACAACGGCGTGTATGTATTTCGACCAGCCGACGGTGAGGGTGTGTCGGGCCATTTTGACAACGGCGATGGCAAAATGCACCAAAACGCTTATTGCCAACAGGATTTTGATGCTCAACATAATGCTGAAGGCGCTGTCGAGAGGATGGTGCAGCATTGGCAGATAACGGTTGTACACCATAACGATGCCGCTGATAAAAAGGGTGATGACGACAATCGGCATCACGCGGACGGCACGATGGGACATGGCACGCTCGACTTCGCGGCGCGATTCGCGCGAAACACGGCCGGTGTGTAAAACGGAGAGAACCAGCATTTCGAAAAATACGCCGCCGACAAAGGCAATCGCGCAATAAACGTGGATGATGTGTGCCAGTGCGTAGATACTCATGACGGGTGTTTCCGGTAATTCAGACAAGTCGTCATTGTATCACTACCGAATGCGGTTGATGTATGCGCAATTTTATGCCAAATATATTAAATTTTATAAATATTCTATTGGAATTTCCGTTTGTTTTTGAAGTTAACCGTTCATCAAGGGCGTTATCTTAGTTTAATCTGTCTTTACTTATCAGAAAATATATTAATGAAAGGTTGTGGCATACTGCTCCATATACAGCTTAACCCCCTGATGGAGAATCAAACCATGAAGAAAACTTTTGCAAAAACTGTGACCTTGATCATGCTGGCCGCTTCTTTGGGTGCATGTGCCAATATGACTCAAACCCAACGCAACACTGCTGCTGGTGCGGTATTGGGTGGCGTGGCAGGTAACTTGATTGGTGGCGATACCGGCTCTACCTTGGGTGGCGCGGCTTTGGGTGGCGTTATCGGCAGCCAGGTTCATACCCGCTACTAATCCTTTATTCGGTTAAAAATAAAAAAGGCCGTCTGAATATTCAGACGGCCTTTTGTTTTACGGTTTATTCGTTGACGAACGTTACACCGGTCAGTTGCGATTGCAAAATAGCCGTGCGCAAGGCAGTCAGTGCTTTGGGACGGACAAAGTTGCGGCGATAAGCCAAAACGACACGGCGGTGTGGTGCAGTGCCTTCAAACGGGATAATGCTGAAAAGCATGTGGTCGTTTTCGGTCAATGCGGTAGCCGGCATGACGCTGATGGCCAGGCCGCTGGCAACCATGTGGCGGATGGTGTTGATGGAGCTGCCTTGCAGGGTATTGGTCAAACCTTGGATTTTCTGTTTGGAAGCCAATTCGGAACAGCTCGCCAACACTTGGTCGCGCATACAGTTGCCTTCAGACAGCAGCAACACTTGTTCTTCGCCCAAAAGCTGAGGCGTAACGGCATCGAGTTCTTCAAAGTGATGGCCTTTGGGAACAATGACGAAGAAAGGTTCGTCATACAGAGGCTTGGTCACGATACCCGGCTCTTGGAACGGTTCGGCAACGACGATTGCATCGACATCGCCACGTTTGAGCGACTCGGTCAGGATGTGGGTATAGTTCTCTTCCAACATCAGCGGCATTTTCGGTGCGGTTTCACGCAGCGCGGTAATGAGCTTGGGCAGAAGGTAGGGGGCAACGGTAAAAATCAGGCCGAGTTTGAATGCGCCTTCCAATTCGTTTTGCTCTTCATTGGCAAGGTGCTTGATGAGTTCTGCTTCTTCCAGAACCCGGCGGGCTTGGGCGACAATGCGCTCTCCCGCTTCGGTCGTGATGATATCGTTGCTGCTACGGTCGAACAGGGATACCGACAGCTCTTCCTCCAGCTTTTTGATGGCAATGGAGAGGGTGGGCTGGCTGACAAAGCAGCGTCGTGCGGCACGTCCGAAGTGACGTTCTTGTGCGACGGCTACGATGTAACGCAATTCGGTCAAGGTCATGTGTTAAGCCTTTTTTTGTTCCGGCAGGGTGATGTTCAGCTCAAGAACGTCCAAGCCGTCTTGTTTCTCTTGGGAGATGCGGATGTCGTCCAATGATACGTTGACGTATTTGGACAGGACTTCCAACAACTCTTTACGCAGGGTCGGCAGATAGTCCGGAGCTTGGCCTTCTTGTGCGCGTTCTTGCGCGATGATGATTTGCAGGCGGTCGCGCGCGACTGTGGCGGTTTTCGGCTTTCTGCCGAACAGCATATCGAGCAGTGACATGTATTAACCTCCGAACAGTCGTTTTAAGAAGCTTTTCTTCTCAGCTTCGAGGAAACGCATTTCGCGGTTTTCACCCAAGAGGCGGGCGATAACGTCTTTATAGGCTTCTGCTGCTGCGGCATTGTCTTGGTGGATGACAGGTTCGCCGGAATTGGAAGCTTGCAAAACGTTTTGTGATTCAGGAATTACACCGATCAACGGAATACGCAAGATGTCGCAGATGTCTTGTACAGACAGCATTTCACCCTTGGCTACGCGCTCAGGGGAGTAGCGGGTAATCAGCAGGTGCTCTTTAACAGTACCGCCTTGTTCGGCTTTGCGGGATTTGCTTTGCAAAATGCCCAGGATGCGGTCGGAGTCGCGGACGCTGGATACTTCCGGATTGGTGGTAATGATGGCTTCGTCGGCAAAGTAGAGCGCCATCAGTGCGCCTTGTTCGATACCGGCAGGAGAGTCGCAGATGATGAATTCGAAGCCCATTTTTTCGCTGGCTAACTCTTTCATCACGTTGTCTACACCTTCGCGGGTCAGTGCGTCTTTATCGCGGGTTTGCGATGCAGGCAGGATGTAGAGGTTTTCGCAGTTTTTGTCTTTAATAAGGGCTTGGTTGAGAGTCGCTTCGCCGTGGATAACGTTGATGAGGTCGTATACGACGCGGCGTTCGCAACCCATAATCAGGTCAAGGTTGCGCAAACCGACGTCGAAGTCGATTACGGCAGTTTTGTGGCCGCGCAGGGCCAGGCCGGTTGCGATGCTGGCGCTGGTAGTGGTCTTGCCTACGCCGCCTTTACCTGAAGTTACTACGATGATTTTGGACACGATATTTCCTTTTTAAGTACTGATGTTTATTCGGCGTCGATTGCGCTGATAACCAGTCGGTTGTCTTGCAATGATACTTGTACGGGTTTTTTGTGCAGATGCTCGGGCAGGTCTTGCTCGAAGTTGCGGTAGATACCGGCAACGGAGACTAATTCGGCCTGCATGGAATGAATAAAGATGCGCGCGTTGGTATTGCCTTTGGCACCGGCCAACGCTCTGCCGCGCATGGGGGCATAAATATGGATGTTGCCGTCGGCGATAAGTTCCGCACCTTGGCTGACGATGCCGGTAACGATGAGGTCGCCGTTTTCAGCGTAAACCTGCTGGCCGGTACGCACGGGCGTGCTGACCAATACAGTCGGATTGTTGATAACGGTGGCTTGTACGTCTTGCGGCTGCGGTGCTTGGCGGGGGGCAGGCGCTGCCTGTGTGTCGGCTGCCTGGGTGGAGTTGCCTTGTTTGAATACCAAGTGGTAACGCGCCGCTGCTGCCGCCCATGTGTCGCTGGTGTGGTGCAGCCCTAAGATTTGCATACCGTAACGGGCAAACAGGGAAATCATGCCGCCCAAATCGATGGATTCGGGGTGGTCGAAATCTTGTACGTCTAAAATGAAGGGAACGAATTCGTCTTGGGATTGGCCTGCCAGTTGGCGCAGGAATTCTTCCAATTCGGTTAGATCTGCGGTGTGCAGATGGATGGATAAGACGTCCAAACGTGACGTTTTTATGTCGAATGCGGGTTTCATTGTAATGAAATAATAAAATTTTTTAATGACGTAAGTTTACCGTGTAAATCTTGGCTATTCAATCTGTTTGACCATCTGAAACCAAAATATTTTGTTTGAACGTTTTTCAGCTGTATTTAGTGTGGTTTTTTGGTGTGAACGCAGGTTTCAGACGGCCTTGGGAAAGGGGTAGCCGTGTGTGTCGATGTCATCGGCGGCGGCCCACGGCGTGTGGATGAGGGTGGACGGTAGGTGCGCCAATTCGGGGACGTAACTGCGGATGTAGCTGCCGTCGGGATCGATTTGATGCGAACGGTGGGCATAGCGGACGGTGGCCGTGTCTTGTGCGGCGAGGTGCCAGTTGGCTTGGTTGAGCGCGGGGTCGGTGCCGGTTTGGACGGAGGCTGCCCACGCAATGCCTTGGTTGGGGTCGAAGTTGAGGGCGTGGCAGAAATAGTGGGCGCACAGCTGCTGGAGAACAGGGTGTAAGTGACCGGTGGCTTCGAGGCCGCGGATGGAGGCGTCGATGATGGGTACGCCGGTTTGGCCGAGTCGCCAGTATTCGCGTACCGGGGCGGCATCGGTTGTTTCGGGCAGGCGGCGGTGGTAGGCGAGCTGGTAGCAGTAGTCGCGGAAAATAAGCTTGTCCAGCCATTCGAAATGTCGGTTTGCCAAGCCTTCGGCAGCCAGCAGGCGCGGTGAAATGCAGCCTGCGGACAGGTAGGCATTGAGGAGGCTGGTGTTTTTTCGTGCCGGAAAGTTTTGGGTAATCGGGTAGTGAACCAAATTCTGTTTGAATGCGTGCCATTGCGTTAAGGCTGCGGTTTCGCCGCCCTGCTGATAGGCAGGCAATACCGCGCCGGCATGGGCTGGAAACAGTGGAACGTTTTGTCCGGTTTGAACAGGCAATTCGGTTTCAGACGGCCTTTGTCCTGAATAAGCCTGCAACCATGCTTGTTTATAGGCGGCAAAATCGGTGTAGGGCAGGCCGTTGGCATCCATGAGGGGGGATTTGGCCAAAATACCGCGGTCGTTGGCGTGTTGCAGGGTAATGCCTGCTCGGTCGAAATTGTGCCAGAGGTGGTTGTCTTGGCGGATTTCGGCTTCGGTGTAGGCTTCGTCTGTGATGACGGTATAGGCATTGAACGCAGCAGCCAAGGGGAGGAGGTCTTCGTCGGAAGCGACGACATATAAAGGGATATGGTGCGCTGCCAGACGGGTATGCAGCTCTTGCGCGGCTTGATAGTGGAACAGGCTTTGACGCGGATTGTGGTTTTCAGACGGCCTTTGGCTGACCCAGACGCAGGCGATGGGAAAACCGCTTGCAACGGCGGCATTAAGCGCGGCATTGTCGTGCAGACGGAGGTTGCGGCGGAACCAGACAAGGACGTGAGCAGATTTCATGAGCATGTTCCGACGGAAAACGGGGAAACCATTTTATCAGAATTGGCCTCATGTATCAGGCCGTCTGAAAAATCTTTTGGTTTGATTTTGCTATATAATTTTGGTTTTAGCAATGAGGCGGCAATCATGACCGAGAAAACCGTTTTGGCACTCATTACCTGCCAAACCTATCCCGAACCATCAGACAACCTGAAAACATTGGCGGCATGCTTGGAAACCATGGGCGTGAAAACCGTATTTGATGCGTGGCAAAACCATCCGTCCGCGCCGTTTTTGCTGCCTTTGTGCGCATGGGATTATGCCGCCGAACCCGAAGCCTTCCGCAAATGGCTGGAGCAAGCCGAGCAGGCGGGGCAGCGTTTTATCAATCCGCCCGAGCTGATGGCTTGGAATATGGAAAAGACTTATTTGTGCGATTTAGCAGAACGCGGCGCGCGAGTGATTCCCAGCGTGTTCGTTCCGCCGCAAAAAGCCGAGTTGGCGGACATCCTGAACCGACAAGGCTGGACGGAAGCAGTCATCAAGCCGGCATTCGGGCAGAGCGGCAAAGGGGTAGTCAAAGTTTGTGCGGATGTATTGGACGTGGATATGGCGGATTATCCGCAAGGCATGATTGTTCAACCTTATATCCGCGAAATCGAAACAGCAGGCGAAACCTCGCTGGTGTTTTTCAACGGCGTATTCAGCCATGCCGTACGCCGTCAGCCGCCTCAAGGCGAATGGCGCGCCAACTCGGCCTATGGCGTGTCGGTATTTGGTATCGAGCCGCCCGAGTTTGCCGTCCGTGCCGCGCAAGACGCACTGGCCGCTTTGCCGCAAATGCCGGTTTACGCCCGAGTGGACGGCACATTGGTCGGCGACACCTTCCTGCTCAATGAATTGGAACTCATCGAGCCCGCCCTGTATTTGCACACCAGCGAAGGCGCGCCGGAACGCTTTGCCCGAGTGTTGGCGCAGTTGCTTGGGCAACATTCATCAACCTGACTTTATCAATATAATTAACAAGCCTCAGGCCGTCTGGAAACCATCTTTCAGACTGCCTGAGGCTTTTTTTAAACAAGATTTGCGTGTTTGTATTTTTCAATAATGTGCCATTTGTCGATTGTGTCATTTTAATTGTTGCAGTCTTAATTGATGGTTGGTTAACTTTCATTTGGCATTTTATCTCGGTCGCAGCCTTTATTTTTAGCGGATTGTAAACAATCTGGCCGGTCTAAATAGATATCTTTTTAGGGTAAAACCTCAAAAATCTTTTTAAAAAGAAAGATATTGTCTTATTGAATATTCTGTGCTGAAATTACATGACACTACAAAAAGTAGTGCATAAAAAATAAAACAGACAAAGGAGAAAGCCATGCAATTGTTTTTAGACAATCTCAAAGCCTTTTTCGAAACCATCAGCGGCTGGGTCTGGGGACCTATTATGTTGATGCTGCTGGTCGGTACGGGCATTTTGCTGACCGTTTTGCTGAAAGGCTTGCAGTTCACCATGTTGGGTTATGCGCTGAAACAGGCGTTTGTGCCGTCAAAGAAGCATGAAGACGGCGAAGACCACGAAGGTGATATTTCCCATTTTGCGGCGTTGATGACCGCGCTGTCCGCCACCATCGGTACGGGTAACATCGCCGGTGTGGCGACTGCGGTGGTAACCGGCGGCCCGGGCGCGGTATTTTGGATGTGGATGACCGCCATTTTCGGTATGGCCACCAAATACGGCGAGGGCGTGTTGGCGGTGAAATACCGCGTGACCAATTCCAAAGGCGAAATGTCCGGCGGCCCGATGTATTACATCGAAAAAGGCTTGGGTAAAAACTGGAAATGGATGGCCGTCGCATTTGCGCTGTTCGGCACATTCGCTTCATTCGGTATCGGCAGCTCGGTGCAGTCCAACTCGGTTGCGCAGGCAGTGCAGACCAGCTTCGGCGTCGAACCTGCCTACACCGGCATAGTCTTGACCGTATTAACGGCCATTGTGCTTTTGGGCGGCATTAAGGGCATTGCCAAAGCCGCGTCCTTTATCGTACCTGCCATGGCAGTGTTTTATGTAGTAGGCGGTATTGCCATTATCGTGATTAATTCCGATGTACTGATGCCTGCCGTCAAACTGATTTTCTCCGATGCGTTTAGCGCGCAGGCCGTTGCCGGCGGTGCCATCGGTACGGTTATCCGCTACGGCGTGGCGCGTGGCGTGTTCTCCAATGAGGCGGGTATGGGTTCTGCGCCGATTGCCGCTGCAGCCGCGAAAACCGACCACCCCGTCCGTCAGGCTTTGGTTTCCATGACCGGTACGTTTTTGGACACCATTGTTGTTTGCTCGATTACCGGTATCGTGTTGGTCATGGGTCTGCTCGGCGCAGGTGGCGAGTTTGTGAAACCTGAATTGAGCGGCGCGGCGCTGACAACCGTCACTTTCCAAAAAATGCTGCCCGGCATCGGCGGCTGGATTGTGACCATCGGCCTGATTTTCTTTGCCTACTCAACCATTCTCGGCTGGTGTTATTACGGCGAGAAATGCGCGGTTTACGTTTTCGGCGAGAAGTTTGCCGGTTTGTACCGCGTCGGTTATGTTTCTTCGGTCATGCTGGGTACCGTGTTGAGCCTTGATTTGGTGTGGCTGGCTTCGGACACATTCAACGGCTTGATGGCCTTGCCCAATCTGATTGCGCTTTTGTTGATGGCGAAAGTCATCGTCAATGAAACACGCGACTTCAAACAAAAAATCAAAAACGGCGAATTGCCGCATTGATGTCCAAGGCCGTCTGAACCTGAACATTCAGACGGCCCGATGTATATTAAGTTTGTTTTGAAAAAGGTCAGAGGAGGAGAAAAATGAAAGTGCTTGTTTTAGGTGCTGGTGTGGCCGGCGTATCTTCCGCGTGGTATCTGGCAGAGGCAGGACATGAAGTAACGGTCATCGACCGCGCCGAGGGCGTGGCGATGGAAACCAGTTTTGCCAACGCAGGCCAGCTTTCTTACGGCTATACCACGCCGTGGGCTGCACCCGGTATCCCGACCAAAGCGCTGAAATGGCTGTTTAAAAGCCATCCGCCTTTGCTGTTCCGCCCTGACGGCAGCCTGTATCAAATCGAATGGCTGTGGCAAATGCTGCAAAACTGCACGGCAGCGCGCTATCAAATCAATAAAGAGCGCATGGTCAGGATTTCCGAATACAGCCGTGAAATGTTCCGCCGTTTTGAAGCGCAAACCGGCATGAATTTTGAAGGGCGCAAAAAAGGGACGTTGCAGATTTTCCGCCAAGCTAAAGAAGTTGAAGCGGCAGAACAAGACATTGCCGTTTTGGAACGCTACGGCGTGCCGTACCGCCGTCTGAAACCTGAAGAATGCGCAGAATTTGAGCCTGCGCTGGCACGCGTTACCGCCAAAATTGCCGGCGGCCTGCACCTGCCTGCGGACGCAACCGGAGACTGCCACCTCTTCACTGAAAACCTATACAAATTGTGCCAGGAAAAAGGCGTACAGTTCCATTTCAACCAAACCATCCGCCGCATCGAACACAATGGGCAGCGCATCAGCGCAGTCGAAACCGAAAAAGAACGCTTTGAAGCAGATGCCTTCGTCTGCGCGCTCGGCTGCTTCAGCAGGACGGTTTTGGCGCAGTTGGATCTCAATCTGCCGATTTATCCCGTCAAAGGCTATTCCTTGACCCTGCCGGTCACCAATTCAGACGGCGCTCCGGTTTCCACCGTTTTGGATGAAAGCTACAAAGTCGCCATCACGCGCTTTGATAACAGAATCCGCGTCGGCGGCATGGCGGAATTGTCGGGCTACGAAATCAAACTGCCCGAAAAACGCCGCGAAACCTTGGCTTTGGTCGTCAACGACTTGTTCCCAGAAGGCGGAGATTTGAAACAAGCATTGTTCTGGAGCGGCCTCAGACCGATGACGCCCGACAGCACGCTGCTAATCGGGCGCACCCGCTTTGAAAACTTGTTCCTGAATACCGGCCACGGCACTTTGGGCTGGACCATGTCGCTGGGTTCGGCAAAATTAACCGCCGATATCGTGAGCGGCAAAGACACCGAAATCCGCAGCGACGATTTGAGCCTGTCTCGCTATCAGGCTTAAGCTGGAAAGCGATAAGGTTTAGCGACATTTCAAATTTAAAGGCCGTCTGAAAATTATTTTTCAGACGGCCTTTTGTTTCAAAATCCGTGTATCCAATCAATAAAATAAATAATAACTATTATCATATGCATTAAAAAGTGTTAGTCTGAACCTGTCCAGCTTTTAGCGCAGGTTTTCCCATGCCCGATTTTTCGATGCCCAATTTGGCCGTTGCCTTTTCCATCACGTTGGCTGCCGGTTTGTTTACCGTATTAGGCAGCGGTTTGGTGATGTTTTCCAAAACGCCCAATCCGCGCGTGTTGTCGTTTGGTTTGGCATTTGCCGGCGGTGCGATGGTGTATGTTTCCCTGACGGAGATTTTCAGTAAATCCAGTGAGGCGTTCGCTGAAATTTATGATAAAGACCACGCGTTTGCGGCGGCGACCATGGCATTTTTGGCCGGTATGGGCGGCATTGCGCTGATTGACCGCCTGGTGCCGAACCCGCATGAAACCTTGGATGCGCAAGATCCGTCGTTTCAAGAAAGCAAACGCCGCCATATCGCGCGAGTCGGTATGATGGCGGCGTTTGCGATTACTGCGCACAATTTCCCCGAAGGCTTGGCGACGTTTTTTGCCACCTTGGAAAATCCGGCGGTCGGGATGCCTTTGGCCTTGGCGATTGCCATCCATAATATTCCGGAGGGCATTTCCATCGCCGCGCCGGTTTATTTTGCCACCCGCAGCCGTAAGAAAACGGTATGGGCGTGTCTGCTATCCGGCTTGGCCGAGCCTTTGGGTGCGGCTTTGGGCTATTTGGTTTTGCAGCCGTTTTTGTCGCCTGCCGTGTTTGGTTCGGTGTTTGGCGTGATAGCCGGCGTGATGGTGTTTTTGGCGTTGGATGAGCTGTTGCCGGCCGCCAAACGCTATTCAGACGGCCACGAAACCGTTTACGGTCTGACAACGGGTATGGCGGTGATTGCCGTCAGCCTGGTATTGTTCCGTTTTTAAAACCCGTATGCCAAAGGCCGTCTGAAATGATTCAGACGGCCTTTTTGCGTTATAATCCGCACATCAAAAATAACCTTAATTTCACAAAGTTCCATCATGTTAGACAAATACAATCCCGCCGAAATCGAATCCAAACACTATCAAAACTGGGAAACACAAGGTTATTTCCAGCCCGATATGGATTTGACCAAACCGTCTTTTTCCATCCAACTGCCGCCGCCCAACGTAACCGGCACACTGCACATGGGTCATGCCTTCAACCAAACCATCATGGACGGCCTGACCCGCTACTACCGCATGAAGGGCTGCAACACCGCCTGGATTCCCGGCACCGACCACGCGGGCATCGCCACGCAAATCGTGGTTGAGCGTCAGCTTGCCGCGCAAAACGTGTCGCGTCATGATTTGGGGCGTGAAAAATTCTTGGAAAAAGTGTGGGAATGGAAAGAAGTTTCCGGCGGCACGATTACGCAGCAGATGCGCCGCGTGGGCTGTTCTGCCGACTGGACACGCGAGTATTTCACGATGGACGACGTGCGCGCGGAAACCGTGACCGAAGTGTTCGTGCGCCTGTTTGAACAGGGCTTGATTTACCGCGGCAAACGCTTGGTGAACTGGGATCCGGTTTTGGGTACCGCAGTGTCTGATTTGGAAGTGGAAAGCGTGGAAGAACAAGGCTCTATGTGGCACATCCGCTATCCGCTGGCGGACAATCCTGCCGAAGCCGTTATCGTGGCGACCACCCGTCCCGAAACGCTGCTGGGCGACGTGGCCGTAGCCGTCAACCCTGAAGACGAACGTTACACCCACTTAATCGGCAAAGAATTAATCCTGCCGCTGACCGGCCGCACCATTCCCGTGATTGCTGACGAATACGTTGAAAAAGACTTCGGCACAGGCTGCGTGAAAATCACGCCTGCGCACGACTTCAACGACTACGAAGTCGGCAAACGCCACGACACGCGTTTGGTTAACGTGTTCGATTTGGAAGCCAAAGTGTTGGCAAACGCCGAAGTGTTCAACTTCAAAGGCGAAGCGCAGCCAGGCTTTGCCCTACCTGAAAAATACGCAGGCTTGGACCGCTTTGCCGCGCGCAAACAAATGGTTGCCGATTTGCAAGAACAAGGCTTCTTGGTCGAAATCAAACCGCACACGCTGATGACGCCGAAAGGCGATCGCACCGGCTCAGTGATTGAACCAATGCTGACCAGCCAATGGTTTGTCGCCATGTCCGCCACGCCAAACGGCGGCGAGCCTGACAGCGAATTCAAAGGCCTGAGCCTTGCCGATAAAGCCAAAAAAGCCGTCGACAGCGGCGCAGTGCGTTTTATCCCTGAAAACTGGGTCAACACCTACAACCAATGGATGAACAACATCCAAGACTGGTGTATCTCGCGCCAATTGTGGTGGGGCCATCAAATCCCTGCATGGTACGACAACGAAGGCAATGTGTACGTTGCCCGCAATCAGGAAGAAGCTGAAAAACAAGCCGGCAAAACCGGTTTGACCCGTGAAGAAGACGTATTGGACACATGGTTCTCCTCCGCGCTCGTGCCCTTCTCCACGCTCGGCTGGCCGTCTGAAACCGACGAACTCAAAGCCTTCCTGCCATCCAATGTCTTGGTAACAGGTTACGAAATCATCTTCTTCTGGGTGGCGCGCATGATTATGATGACCACCCACTTCACCGGCAAAGTACCGTTTAAAGATGTGTACATCCACGGCATCGTGCGCGACCACGAAGGCAAAAAAATGTCCAAATCCGAAGGCAACGTCATCGACCCTGTGGATTTAATCGACGGCATCGACTTGGAAAAACTGCTGGTGAAACGTACCACCGGCCTGCGCAAACCCGAAACCGCGCCGAAAGTGGAAGAAGCAACCAAAAAACTCTTCCCCGAAGGCATTCCGAGCATGGGCGCGGACGCATTGCGCTTCACCATGGCGAGCTACGCCAGCCTCGGCCGCAGCGTCAACTTCGACTTTAAACGCGCCGAAGGCTACCGCAACTTCTGCAATAAATTGTGGAACGCCACCAACTTCGTGTTGATGAACACCGAAGACAAAGACTGCGGTCAAGACGAAATGCAGCCGTTGGCGTTTACCTTCGCCGACCAATGGATTATCGGCAAACTGCAACAAGCCGAAGCCGCCGTTGCCGAAGCCTTCGAAACCTACCGCTTCGACCTTGCCGCGCAAACGCTGTACGAATTCGTGTGGAACGAATATTGCGACTGGTACATCGAGCTGGCAAAAGTGCAAATCCAAACCGGCTGCCCGACAACCCAGCGCACCACACGCCGCACCCTCGTGCGCGTACTCGAAACCATCCTGCGCCTGCTGCACCCAATCATGCCGTTCATTACCGAAGAGCTGTGGCAGGTCGTTGCGCCTCTGGCGAATGCCAAAACCGCCGACAGCATCATGTTGGCCGCCTATCCGCAAGCCGATAAAGAAAAAATCGTTCAGACGGCCTTCGATAAAATGGCTGCATTGAAAGACTTGGTGGAAGAAGTGCGCAAACTGCGCGGCGAAATGGGTATCGCGCCAAACGTCAAAGCACCGCTCTTTGTCGAAGGCAGCGCAGAACTCGAAGGCCTGCTCAAATACCTGCCATCGCTGACCCGACTGACCGAAGCCAAGCTGGTGGACAGCCTGCCCGAAGCGGAAGACGCCCCCGTCGCCGTCTGCAACGGCGCGCGCCTGATGTTGAAAGTCGAAATCGACAAAGCCGCCGAAACCGCTCGTTTGAGCAAAGAAGCCGAGAAGCTGCAAAAAGCCTTGGACAAACTCAACGCCAAACTCTCCAAACCCGGCTACACCGAAAAAGCCCCAGCACATTTGGTGGAAAAAGACAAAGCCGATTTGGCGGAATTGGAAGACAAAATGGCGAAAGTTCAAACTCAGTTGGCGAAGTTGAAAGACTGATTTAACTGAATAGATAAGGCTGTCTGAAGAATGTTTTTCAGACGGCCTCTTTTAGAAAAGGAAATAGATGAAACTCTTTATTTTGCCGGTACTTTTATCCGCAACAACTGCTCTGGCTTCTCCGATTGTCGGTACATGGCATTGCGTTGGTAACACTTATATCGCTCAAAGTGATATACAAATAGAATATTTTCTGGATGGTAGTTTCAAAGGAAATGGTACAGTTAATGTTGACATTGATGACTATGGTAACAATTTATTGACATATCATTTAATCAGTACGGGACAATGGAGTTTTGAGAACGATGTCTTGACTAGAAGGCAAATCAAGGTTAGTGACTTGTCACGACGTCACAGCCCTGAAACACAGGCATGGTTAGAGAAGTCAGAGGATGCTCGATCAGTGGAAAACATGATACACAACATATTGGGTGGTATGATAGGTGTTAATAATGAGGATGATGTTCAACAATTAGATAGAACAGGCAAATT
>NZ_KV810267.1:51076-51675 GCF_001812735.1 Neisseria sp. HMSC069H12 | reverse complement strand
ATTTATTGACATATCATTTAATCAGTACGGGAAAATGGCGTTTTGAGAATAATACTTTAACTAAGAGTCAAATCGAGTTTAGTGACTTGTCACGACGTCACAGTCCTGAAACACAGGTATGGTTAGAGAAGTCAGAGGATGCTCGATCAGTGGAAAACATGATACACAGCATGTTGAATAGCATGATGGGTAAAGCTACTATAGAGGATGTTCAACAATTAGATAGAACAGGCAAATTGGTGTCTGAAAAAGATGGATTCCGTAAGATATGTACGAAAGTGAAGTAAAAAGCGACCATAGATCAGATAGGTTTGTCTGATTGATGGTTAGATAACAAAGGCCGTCTGAAACGATTTTTATACGATTTCTTTTAAGAAAGGAAAAAAATGAAATTCTTTATTTTGCCGGTGCTTTTATCCGCAACAACTGCCCTAGCTTCTCCGATTGTCGGTACATGGCATTGCACCAGTTCCTATGACTTCAATCAAGGAGATATTCAAATAGAATATCTCCCGAATGGCAGTTTTAGTGGAGATGTTACAGTTAATGTTGATATTGATGATGATAGTAACAATTTATTGACATATCATTTAATCAGT
>NZ_KV810267.1:0-50976 GCF_001812735.1 Neisseria sp. HMSC069H12 | reverse complement strand
TTGATGGTTAGATAACAAAGGCCGTCTGAAACTGCTCTTTCAGACGGCCTTTTTCTTTTTCTTAATCCATCAAATTCAATCAAACCAAACGATCTGACTTTCATCCACGTTGATACGGATTTCCTGTCCGGTTTGCGGTTTGTCCGTATCGTAGTCTGCATGGGGATACCAAATCAAATCGCCGTATTGCGGATGGGCGAGGGTGAGGCGTGTGCCTTCGGCGAGGGGGACGGCTTCGCTGATGCGGACGGCTGTGCCGTTCGGGTCAAATCGGATGGCGTGTTGGGGAATGTAGCGTGTGTCGCCGGTGTTGGCCAAACCGAGCAGCAGGGCGGCTTGGGCGTTGACGGGACGGCGGATAAGGGTTTCCGGCGTGCCGTGTTGGAGAATGCGGCCTTCGTGCATGATGGAGATGGTGTCGGCCATGGTGCAGGCTTCCTCGGCGGAGTGGGTCACGAGAATGGCGGGGATGTTTTGACTGCGGATGCGCTCGGCGGTCAGGGTGCGCAGGTGGTGACGCAGGTGTGTGTCGAGGCTGGAGAAGGCTTCGTCCAAGAGCAACAGCGACGGTCGCGTGATTAAGGCGCGCGCAAGGGCGAGGCGTTGCTGTTCGCCGCCGGAGAGGCTTTCGGGTTTGCGTTGCGCTTCGTGTTCCAAGCCGATGTCGCGCAAGGCCTGCATGGATTGTTCTTCGATTTCGGCTTTGGGCAGGCGGCGCATTTTGAGGCCGAAGCCGACGTTGTCGAGGGCGGTTAAATGCGGCAAAAGGGCGTAGTCTTGAAACATCAGCGAGATATTGCGTTTTTCAGACGGCATGTCGGTGATGTTGTCGCCGTTGAGCCAGACTTCGCCGCTGTCGGGACGCACCAGGCCGACGATGGTTTTGAGCAGGGTGGATTTGCCGCAGCCGGAGCGGCCGAGTACGGCGAGGATTTCGCCTGCTTCGACGTTTAGGTTGATGTCTTGGGCAACGGTTTTGTTGCCGAAGCGTTTGTTGATGTTTTTGAGTTGCAACATGGTTTCAGACGGCCTTTAAAAATGGGGTCGGTAACGGATACTGTCGAGCCATGCGGACAGCGGATGTTTGGGGTCGATCAGGCCGTATCGACGGCAGGCTTCGATCGTGACCAGCTGGGCATCGTGCATCATGTGTCTGCCCAACATGGCATCGAGCAGGGTGGGGATGTCCATCAGTTCAAAACCGGCGACTTCGCCGTCTTGGTTGGCGGGTTGGAAGCCTTCGGGCAGGACGATGTCGAAGATATACAGGATTTCGTTGTGGACACCGCGATTAACCGGGCGCAAACTATATATTTGGGCGGTCGGTCGGATATGGGGTGTCATAGAAGCGGGAATGCCTGCTTCTTCTTCGCCTTCGCGGCAGACGGCTTCAGACGGCCTCTCGCCGCTGCTGATGCCGCCGCCGGTCAGGTTGTCGAGTTTGTTCGGATCGACGGCTTTGTGCGGACTGCGGCGGCCTATCCAAAAGCGCAAACCGTCTTCTGTTTCGACCAATCCGTTCAAATGCACTGCCTGACTCATCAGGCCGAACGGACGGAAGGCGGCGCGTTCGAGTGCGCATAAAGGCTTGCCCGACTGGTCGCAGATGTCAAACTTTTCACCGCGCCAACCTTTGAGCCAACCACACTTGCGCCATTGTTGCGCCAGCGTTTGCAAACTGTCGCCCATTTCCGGCCAGCTGTCAGTTTCCAAATTCAGGCCGTCTGAAAGGGTTGACTGCCTGCCTGTCCAATCTTGTCCGAGGCGTTCGCGCCATAACGGGTTCAGACGGCCTAAAGGCAGGCCGTTGAGATACAGAATGCACCAATCGTCGGATGCGCCATAACTTGTCTTCGCCCAATCCCACAATGTGTCGTGGACATAGGGTGTGAATACCTGTTCAAAACGGAAAGACTGAGACATGGCGCATCCTCCAAAAGAACTAAAGATACATCGATTTTAGCCGTTTACGGCGAATTTGCAAAACAACCATACCCCCTGAAAACCGCTATAATAGAGTAAATCATCCGAAACGAGCACATCATCATGAGTGAATTGACCGATATCCTTTCCTACAACCAACATTTCGTTGAATCGGGCGAGTACGAAAAATATTTCACCAACAAATACCCCGGCCGCGAGCTGGCCATTCTTTCCTGTATGGATGCACGCATTATCGAATTGTTGCCCAATGCTTTAGGCTTGAAAAACGGCGATGCCAAGCTCATCAAAAACGCCGGTGCGCTAGTGACCCACCCTTGGGGTTCGGTGATGCGCAGTTTGTTGGTAGCCGTATTTGAACTCAAAGTCAAAGAAATCATGGTCATTGCCCACCACGACTGCGGTATGCGCGGATTGCACGCCGAAGAGTTCCTCCAACGCGTACACGACAGCAATATCCCCGACGACCGCATCGAAACCCTGCGCAATGCCGGTATCGATTTGGACGGCTGGCTGACCGGTTTTGACAACGTCGAAGACAGCGTGCGCCATACCGTCGAGCTGATTCGCAAACATCCGCTGATGCCCGACAACATTGCCATCCACGGCCTGGTCATCCACCCGACCACAGGCAAGCTCAACCTGATTGTTGACGGCAGCCAGCCTGCTTCAGACGGCCAAAACATCTAACGCAGACACCACCACGAAATGAAAAACATCGGATTATTCGGCGGCACGTTTGACCCCATCCACAACGGCCACCTCCACATCGCCCGCGCCTTCGCCGACGAAATCGGTTTGGATCTTGTCGTTTTCCTGCCGGCAGGCGACCCGTACCACAAAGACAGCACGCGTACGCCGGCACAAGAGCGCCTCAATATGGTCGAACTCGCCATCGCCGACGAGCCGAAATTCGCCGCCAGCGACTGCGACATCGTCCGCGACGGAGCGACTTATACGTTTGACACCGTCCAAATCTTCCGCCAGCAGTTTCCCGGCGCGCAACTGTGGTGGCTGATGGGCAGCGACAGCCTGATGCAGCTGCACACATGGAAAAAATGGCAAACCCTCGTGCGCCAGACCCATATCGCCATCGCCATGCGCCAAGGCGACAACCTCAACAAAACCCCGCGCGAATTGCACGCATGGCTCGGCGAAGCCCTGCAAAACGGCAGCGTCCGCATCCTCAACGCGCCGCTGCACAACACCAGCTCCACCCAAATCCGCGCCGATCTCGCCAAAACGCACCATTCAGACGGCCTGCCGCAACCCATCGCCCAATACATCCGCCAACACAAACTCTATGAAAAATAGCGTTTATTCAGGCAGATAAGCTATAATGCCGTCTGAAAACATTTCAACTAGGAAAATAATGAACGAACAAGAATTGCAAGACCTGCAAAAAATGGTCGAAGTGGCCGTAAACGCCCTCGAAGACATCAAAGCCAAAGACATCTCTGTTTTGGAAACCCAAGACAAAACCTCCCTGTTTGCCCGCATGATTATTGCCAGCGGCGACAGCACACGCCAAGTTAAAGCACTGGCGAACAACGTTGCCGTCGATTTGAAAGAAGCCGGTTTCGAAATCCTCAGCACCGAAGGCGACAGCGGCGAATGGACGCTCGTCGACGCAGGCGACCTCGTTGTCCATGTCATGCTCCCTGCAGTGCGCGACTTTTACGACATCGACACCTTGTGGGGCGGAGAAAAACCGAGTTTCCACGCCGGTATGCAAAAACCTTGGCACGCCGCCGACTAAAACGGTTTATCCATACAAAGGCCGTCTGAAACTTGAAAGCAAGCAAGTTTCAGACGGCCTTTTGCTATAATTCCATTCTTTTCACATTATTTAATTTATTGCACCATCATGCCGCAACCCGATTTCGCCCAAACCCTCTCCAAAGACCGCCATTTTCTGCGATCTGCCTTTAAAAACCCCAATAAATACGGCGGCTTGGCCAAGGTTGAGGAAAAATACAAAAAATCGCACGATCTCTATCTGCAACGCCTGTCCAAACTGCCCAAGCCCGAATTTGACAACACGCTGCCCGTTCACGAAAAACTCGACGAAATCAAAAAAGCCATTGCCGAAAATCAGGTAACGATTATTTGCGGCGAAACCGGTTCGGGCAAAACCACGCAGTTGCCCAAGATTTGTTTGGAACTCGGGCGCGGGGCGGCAGGATTGATCGGGCATACCCAGCCGCGCCGTTTGGCCGCGCGTTCCGTAGCAGAGCGGATTGCCGAAGAGCTGAAATCCGAAATCGGCAGCGCGGTCGGCTATAAAGTACGCTTTACCGACCACACCTCGCGCGATGCCTGCGTCAAGCTGATGACCGACGGCATCCTGTTGGCAGAAACCCAGACCGACCGTTATCTCGCTGCCTACGACACGATTATCATCGACGAAGCGCACGAACGCAGCCTGAACATCGACTTCCTCTTGGGCTATTTGAAACAGCTCCTGCCGCGCCGCCCCGATTTGAAAGTCATCATCACCTCGGCAACGATAGACGCAGAACGCTTTTCCCAACACTTCAACGGCGCGCCTGTGCTGGAAGTAAGCGGACGGACGTATCCCGTCGAAATCCTCTACCGACCGCTGACCAGCAAAGACGAAGACGACGCGGAAGTCGAGTTGACCGACGCAATTGTCGATTCAGCCGACGAATTGGCACGCTACGGCGAAGGCGATATTTTGGTGTTCCTGCCGGGCGAACGCGAAATCCGCGAAGCGGCAGAAGCCCTGCGCAAATCCATGCTGCGCCGCAACGACGAAATTCTGCCCCTGTTCGCACGCCTGTCGCACGCCGAGCAGCACAAAATCTTCCACCCTTCAGGCGCAAAACGCCGCATCGTGTTAGCAACCAACGTCGCCGAAACCTCGCTCACCGTGCCGGGCATCAAATACGTCATCGACACCGGCCTCGCGCGCGTCAAACGCTATTCCGCACGGGCGAAAGTGGAGCAGCTTCATGTCGAAAAAATCTCCCAAGCCGCCGCCCGCCAACGCTCCGGCCGCTGTGGCCGCGTCTCCGCAGGCGTGTGTATCCGACTGTTTTCAGAAGAAGATTTCAACAGCCGCACCGAATTCACCGACCCCGAAATTGTCCGCAGCAACCTAGCCGCCGTCATCCTGCGCATGGAAGCGTTGAAACTGGGCGATGTGGCGGCATTCCCATTCCTCGAAGCACCGGATCAGCGGTATATCAATGACGGTTTTCAGGTATTGCTGGAGTTGGGGGCGGTGGAGGCAATATGATTTCAAACAACCAGAAAAAGAAATTACACAAAAAATACCGCTTGGAAAATAAATTTCAGATGGTATTTTGCATTTTTAGACTGGCTGAATACTACACAATTTCTGCTAACGCATTGGCAACGTGCCACATCAATACAGGCGGTACAGCATTGCCAATTGCCCGATATTGACGATTATCTGACACGCTGTCAAATTGAAAATCAAGCGGAAAAGATTGAATATTAGCGGCTTCACGCGGTGAAAATCGGCGATACCGTTCGCCAATCATCAATACAGGGTCTGTGCCATTCAAACTCACTTTTGCCAAATGTGCGCTAATCGTATTGCATGGCTGTTCAATATTTTGTACGCGCCCTTTATTCATTTTTTCACGCACACGCAACATACCCTCTACCGCTTTAGGGCTGAAAAACCATTTTTCATCAAGATTAGCTTGTGCATCCAATGCGAATTTAAGCGGTACTTTTTCAGGCAGCATAACAGGAAATTGAAATTTGAAATAATCGTCAAAATCCCGAAAACCCACCATAAAAACACGTTCGCGCTTTTGCGGTACGCCATATTCAGACGCATTCAGCAATTTATAGTGAATGTGATAACCAGCTTGTTCAAATTCACGCAAAATCATCGGAAAAGCCTGTTTATTATTTGCCGATAACAAACCTTTTACATTTTCCGCAATAAAAAATCGAGGTTGTTTTTCCTTTAAAACTTTAACCATTTCAAAGAATAACTTACCTTTTTCATCTTTATAACCCAAACGCGGCGGATTTTGCGCCACAATAGAAAACGATTGACACGGAAAGCCCCCCAGCAAAATATCATGGTCAGGCAATTCATGTGCCACAATATCGCGAACATCTTTCAATTCAGCATGATGCGTAAAATTGTCGTTGTAAATTTTAATGGCGTAAGGGTCGTTATCGGCAGCATATACAATTTCAAATGGTAATTTGGCGTAGTAGTGCCCTAAATAATCAAATCCACCCAAAATACCTTTATCCATGCCACCGCAACCGCAAAATAGGGATGTTACTCGGAGCATGATACCTCCAACAAAGGCTGCCACTTGCCAGCTTGCGGTAAAAATTCAACCATCCAATGGCTGTCAATTTTTAATAAATTCTCACGATATTTTTTCGCAGGATTTTGAATAATAAAAATATTTTTGCCTGTCTCATTCATAACTAGATAATAAATAAAGTAACTGTCTCCCAAGGTTTCCGCGCTATCCCATTCATTTGGCGTTAATTTAAAGCGATTGCTGTTAATTGCCTTTTTAGAGCGCGTACTTTTCACTTCAATGTATCGTTTATGCTTTTCAATTTCAATACTTTGCAAATCATAACCTACACCCAAAGGCGTTGGGATTTTGTTAATCAAATGTTGGCGGTTGGATTGACCTTTGGTACGTAAATATTCATGCGCCAAAATCAAAGTTTCGCCATAATCGCCAAAAATTTTGGTAGGTAACAATTCTTTACCTTGCATTTTGGCGTAATATTCTTGTACTAATACAGAAATATCTGCTTGTTCCGCTTGATTTAATGACGGAGAAAATTCTGCGATATTGTCAAATTGGTTCACATAATCAAACCATTGTCGTTCTAATGCCCTAATTTCAGCATTACTGATTTCTTTTTGATAATAAAAACAATTGTATTGGTTGAAATAAGCTGTATTTTGCAAATGGCGATTGATTAAATCTGGATTATCCGTATTCAAATAATAGTAATAGTGTGTTCCCTTTGTTTTCAATAAATTAGCCAAAACCATATAATCTAAAATATCGCCAGCATAACGATAGACATCACTAGCAGATGGATAATTACCGTTTATCTTTTTTAATTGCTCATATTCATGAGAGTATTTAATTTTATTTTCTCTATTTTCAATAATGTGCTTGGCAACATCATGTGCTGTTTTGCTATGTTCAGCCGTTACGCGCAAATCAAAATAGGCGCATTGCGTTAATTCTTCGGCGGTTAAACTAAATGGCTTATCGCTTAATTCGCAGGCCGCCTGAAAAATTTGCAAAATAAATTTACACGGCTGAAATTGAATGCCTTTTTTGATCTGTTCAATCACTGCATGATTTTTATTGTGTCCTGCTGGGTATTGAAAAGTGTATAAAAAATAATTAAAAAATTCATCAAGATATTGATTTTCAGCCAGCCTTTTTGCCATGAGACTGGGAAATAATTTTCCTGTTTCGGTTTCTTGAATAAAAGAAAATAAGGCAGCAATTTCAGTGCGCCAATTATCGATGGTTTTTTGTTTAGCAGTTTGATTTTTACCAAAATTTCTCAAAACCGCATTTAATTGTTCGTTAAATTCTTTTTCAGGCAGCGTGTTCAAATCAGAAATAGAATTGGCAACGTACAATAACACTTCTTCTACATTACTTTTAAAACGTGGGCGAATATGATGTAAACGGAAAAAATATTCATCAGGAATTTGATAAATTTGGCTCATAAAAATTCTTTCATTTTCAATGCAATCACTTTTGCCAACATAGGCGGAACAGCATTGCCAACTTGTTTATATTGACTGGTTTTTGTCCCTAAAAACACAAAATCATCAGGAAACGATTGAATCCGCGCACTTTCGCGCACCGTTGGCACACGGTTAAATTCATAATGGAAATGGTGGCGGTGTCCTGTATCAATCGTAAAACTTGGTTTTTGGCTGTTTAAGCGTGTCCATGCAATATTGACGTTTCTCGTTTGGCGCAAATGTTCAGGTAGGCTTTTGTAATTGCCGCCATCAGGTACGAGTGCGATAATTTCTTTTGTTTTATCATTATGTTGAGTGATTTGATGATTAAACAAGCCAGTTGCATTTTGGCGCATCATGTGTTGATATTCGCTGCTGCCTAAAAGTGGATAAGCCGCGCCATCATCAACCGAATAATCAGGTAAATCAGAAATGGCTTGTTTTACAGTAACATATTGATTAACCGTTTGTTTGGGAAAATCAAATGTTATGCCATTTTTAAATCCCACAAAAAATGCGCGTTTACGATTTTGCGGTACCCCATAATCAGAAGCCATTAAAATTTGACTTTTGACGATATAGCCTAGTTGCTCAAAATCTTGAGTAATTTGTTGTTTAATCGCTCCTTTTCCTATTGACATTATATTAGGGACATTTTCCATTAGAAATGCTTTGGGCTGATAAAAACGGACAAAATCCACAAACGCTTTATAAAGTTGATTGCGTTCATCATCAATCATGCGTTTGCCGGCGATAGAGAAACCTTGACATGGTGGTCCACCAATAATCACATCTATTTGTTTAATTTGAGTTTGTTGGGAGATTTGTTCGGGTGTGATGTTGAATAAATCGGCGACAATGCCTTGTGTGCCTTTGTGTGTGGCGGTGTAGGTGGTAATCGCGTCTTGCCAATAATCTATGCCCAATTTAACATCAAAACCAGCTTGAATAAAACCGAGCGATAAGCCGCCACAGCCGCAAAATAAATCTAAAACAGTAGGTTGGTGTGTGTTATTCATCATATTTTATATTTTCTAAAATAAGATTTCAGATGACCTGAAAAAACAGAATTATAACTTAGGATAGAACAAATGCTGTCTTAAATACTGCTTTAAGACAGTATTATCTGTTATTTTTCAAGCAACCTACCCATCTCAAAAAGATAACTGATTCTAAACAAAATTATGAAAAATCAACAAAATATACCATATAAAAACTTTTCAGGCTGCCCAAAAATCCAAAAACCGCACTATCAATTAACCCCGATTGGCGAACAAATGGCACGCCTGCCCATCGACCCGAAAATCGCGCGCATTTTACTGGCGGCGAAGAAGCACGACTGCATGGCGGAAATATTGGTGATCGCGTCCGCGCTGTCGATTCAAGACCCGCGCGAGCGGCCGCTGGAAGCGCGCGATGCCGCAGCCAAGGCGCACGAGCGGTTTACCGACAAGCAGTCCGATTTCCTTGCCTATCTGAACATTTGGGACAGCTTCCAGCGCGAGCGCGACAAAGGCTTGTCCAACAAGCAGTTGGTGCAGTGGTGCCGCCAATATTTCCTGTCGCACCTGCGGATGCGCGAATGGCGCGAGCTGCACCACCAGCTTGCCCAAACCGCGATTGAAATGGGTTTGACCACCAAGGAAGCCGCGTTTAGGCAGCCTCCTTCCCAAGAACAATTAAGGCCGTCTGAAAGCCAAGGCGACCAAGATTTGGCAGCCAAGCTCAAACAAAAACAACTGGATAAGAAACAACACCGCGCCCAAATCCGCGCTGCTAAAGAAGCTGGCTACGAGCAAATCCACCGCGCCCTGCTGACCGGCCTTATCGCCAACGTCGGTATGAAATCGCCCGACGGCAACGACTATACCGGCGCGCGCGGCAGCCGCTTCCACCTTTTCCCCGCCTCAGCCCTGTTCAAAGCCAAACCCAAATGGGTGATGGCGGCAGAATTGGTTGAAACCACGCGCCTTTACGCGCGCGACGTCGCCGTTATCCAGCCCGAATGGATAGAGCAGGAAGCACCACACCTCGTCCGCTACCACTATTTCGAGCCGCACTGGGAGCAAAAACGCGGCGAAGTCGTCGCCAGCGAACGCGTTACGCTTTACGGCCTGACCGTATTGCCGCGCCGCCCCGTGTCTTACGGCAAAGTTGCGCCCGAAGAAGCGCGTGAAATCTTTATCCGCGGCGCATTGGTAGCGCAAGAAAGCAATCTTCAGACGGCCTTTTTTGCCCACAATAAAAAGCTGATTAAAGAAATTACCGAACTCGAACACAAATCTCGTAAGCAAGACGTATTGGTCGATGATGAAGCACTGTTTGCGTTTTATAACGAACGCCTACCCGAGCTGGTGTGGAAAGACGCAAAAGGCGGCGTTTGGGGAAGCGAAGAACCCGTACGGCTTATTGAATCCGACAAAGCCGAAAGGTCGTCTGAAAATGAAAATAACAAGTTTCGCCAAAATGAAAATCACAAGTTTCGCCAAAATGAAAATCACGGCAACACCGTAGGTTGGGTTGAAAACCCAACATCAGCCGCAACCGCAAAAACTGTTGGGTTTGACAATCCAACCTACGCTACTCAGCAAACTACCCCCTCCCCCATGGGGGAGGGTCGGGGAGAGGGCAAAACAGTTGCCACCCAAACCAACTCCGCAACCTCAACAAACCCTCTCCCTAACCCTCTCCCACAGGAGAGGGAACAGAGTGCCGCAGTTTCGACAGTTTCAGACGACCCCAAACCCAAAAAGCAGCCTGCCCCCCCAAAAGGCCGTCTAAAACCCCTCCCCCTTGCCGACATCCGCACCTTTGAAGCCTGGCTCAAAACTGCTGAGCGCGACAATCCGCGCCTGCTGTTCCTCAGCCGCGACGATTTGATGCAACACGCCGCCGCGCATATTACCGAAGAGCAGTTCCCCAAATTCTGGCAAACCGCAGATGGCAAGTTCAAACTTTCCTACCGCTTCGAGCCGCACCATCCGCTCGACGGCGTGACCATGACCGTGCCGCTGACCGTCCTCAACCGCCTGCACGCGCCGTCGCTTGAATGGTTGGTGCCCGGTATGTTGCGCGAAAAAATCCAGCTGCTGATTAAAGCACTGCCGAAGCAAATCCGCCGCATTTGCGTGCCCGTACCCGATTTCATCACCAAATTCCTCGAAAGCAATCCCGACCGCCAAGCGGCCATTATTCCCCAGTTGGCACACTTTATCGCCAAAAACGCCGGCGATATGCGGATTCTCGAGCAAATCGACCAAGACGCATGGGCAGGGCAAGAATTGCCCGAACACTGCTATCTGAATCTGCGCATTATCGACGACGGAGGACAAGAGCTTGCCGGCGGCCGTAAACTGCACGAATTGCAACAACAGCTCGGCCAAGCCGCCACCGTTACCTTCCGCGACAACACCCAAGAATTCGAGCGCGACAACGTTACCGCATGGGACATCGGCACCCTGCCCGAATCCATCAAATTCGCCCGCGGCAAACAGCAGCTCACCGGCTACCTCGGCCTGCAAAAAGAAAAAGACGGCCGCATCGCCCTGCGCCTGTTCGACACCACCGAAGCCGCCGAACAGGCACACAGATTAGGCGTGATCGAACTCATGAAACTGCAACTAAAAGAACAAGTTAAAGATCTGAATAAAGGCATCCAAGGCTTTACCCAAGCCGCCATGCTGCTCAAACACATCAACGCCGACACCCTGCGCGACGACCTCACCCAAGCCGTCTGCAACCGCGCCTTTATCGGCGAAGACGAGCTGCCGCGCAACGAAAAAGCCTTCAAAGAGCAAATCAAACGCGCCCGCAGCCGCCTGCCCGCCGTCAAAGAAGCCCTCAGTCGCTACCTGCAGGAAACCGCCGCCGCCTATGCCGAACTGAACAGCAAACTCGGCAAACACCCATTGACCCACCTTCTAAGACTACGCCTGCAAACCCTGCTCGCCCCCGGCTTCGCCAGCCATACCCCATGGGCACAATGGCCGCGCCTCCCTATCTACCTCAAAGCCATGACCCTGCGCCTCGAAAAATACAGCAGCAACCCATCACGCGACGCAGCCCGCGAAGCCGATATTCAAGAGCTGGAACAAATGTGGCAGGAAAAAACAGACAGCCTGATCAAACAAGGCCTCCCCGTTTCAGACGGCCTTGCCGCGTTTAAATGGATGATTGAAGAATTGAGGGTGTCGCTGTTTGCACAGGAATTGAAGACACCGTATCCGGTGTCGGTGAAGAGGTTGATGAAGGAGTGGGAGGGTCTTAATTAAAGGAAAATGCCGTCTGATTTTTTCAGACGGCATCTTTTATTTCCTCGGCCAACCGATTTAATCGCTCCCTACAAATAGCTTTATTTTTTAATTCGCACTCCCAAACGACAATCACTTTAAAACCAATCTTTTCCAGCTCGGTTTCATTTTTAATATCACGTTCGCGATTTTTTGTGATTTTTTCCAACCAAAAATCCGTATTGCTTTTCGGGATATGCCCTTTACTGCAAGAGTGCCCGTGCCAAAAACAGCCGTGTATAAACACGACTGTTTTATATTTTGGCAAAACGATATCCGGTTTGCCTGTATAACGCTTATCATTTTTCCGATAACGGAAACCTTGGGAAAAAAGAAATTTCCTTACCAATACTTCCGGTTTGGTTTCTTTACTATGGATTTTTGACATGACCAAAGAACGCTTGGACGGTGTAAAGATATCAGACATTTATTCTATCTTAATTTCTTCAAATTCTCATACTTTTCAATAAATTCAGTATGATACATTTTTGCATTAGCTAAAAGCTCCTGATATGTTTTAATATAAACAAGGCCGTCCTTTTGGTATGCTTGGGCTTTTAATTGAACAGCTCTCGTATCTACCAATCGCTCTCCTATTAAATAGCAGTATATTTGAGCTCCGTTCTCATTGCCTAAATTTGTTCTTATGAAATCAACGTAATCTAATGCCTGATCTAATTCTTTATGACTAATTTTTCCTTTTGGCCTTTTTAATTCAATAATAAAAACACTATTTGCAAATCGTTGGCAGAGAAAATCAATTCTACGGTTTTCTATTTCCAGATCGTTATCAGGGTATTTATCTTTTAATAGCTTGGAAAATGTTACTTCATCTTCGAAGGACATAATTCTTGGATCTAGCAGCCATGGAAATTGTTTTAAAAAATCATGCATAATGGGAACTTCTTTTGCATTTTCTGCAATATATTGCTCAAACTTTTTAATTGTTTCCAATCGAACTTCTGCTAATTTATAAAACTCCCGTGCTTCAATTAACTGCCACTCTTTCATCAATTGAAGAATTTGATGGGGATCTCCAAACCCTTCTTCACTAATTTCTTCTGCCAATTCCTTAAATGAAGTAAATTGGTAAGAATCCTGTACGTATTTAATCAAGTTTATTGCTTTTTTGGGCTCTAGTCCTTCTGCATGAATAATTTGATCCATGATTTTCTTAGCTAATCTACGTTCATGTCTCGGGAGATTTTCATACCATTTGTCAAGACAAATACCTGTTGTTTCCTCAACTTTTTTCTTTTTATCATTTTCTTTTTTTGTTTTATGGAAATTATAAAATTTTTTAATTAAAAATTGTAACACCTCCTCTAAAAATTTAGTCTCATCAGTTTCCCAATTTAATGATCTTCGGTTAGTTGAAATTACATCCTCTGAAAAATCTTCAATAAATCCAACATCTAAGCAACCTGTGATATATGAATATCCAAAACTTGTAGCACCTAAACCATAAAATGAATATTCGTTAACCAGTTTTCCTCTCGAAAATAAAGCGACCCCTCGCATTTTTTCTGGAACAGTTTGCTCTTTACTTGCAATTAAACTTCCTTTTATTTTTTCAAGATAGTTTTTGTATTTATTCTCTTCATCTTGGTTAAAAGAAATTTCGCTCCATGGGGAGTTCCATTCAATAAATTTATCAAAACCTTCATAACGCAAATCGTTATTCACGACTATTGGTTCAGCCTCATTATTATGAAAAATCTCCGTTTTAAAATCCGGCTCATCAAAAATCTGGAATGATTTTGCTAATGAAGTTGCCAAGTTTCTTGCTTGGAATCCAGTTTTTCTTTTTATTTTCATTAGCTTAATTTCTGTTCCAGATTGTTTGGATACTTTGACCTGATCTTCTATAATTTTTGGATGATAAGGCTCTTGAGTATTTTTTTGAGATTGAATTTCCTCCCAATCTAAAATAAATGTTGTTTTCCGGTAATTTTGAATTGTAGAAATTTCGATAGTATTGGCAATTCCGAAAAAAGCCAATTTCCCAATCCCTTTTTTACCTACAACAAAACGTTTTCCGCTACGACTCTTTTCTCCTTCTGACTTTCTCCTATTCCTCCCAATAATAAGAAATTTCTCATTAATTTCATTAAAACTCATTCCATGACCGTCATCTTCAATCACAATACTTTTTTCTTCTAAATTATCATTCAATCTGACAACAACACGAGTAGCATCTGCATCATAAGCATTTGAAACTAACTCTGAAATAACTGGCGGTAAAGTCGAATACATTTGTATTCCTAAATGTGTAATTACATTTGGATCAAATCTCATTTCTAAGATATGAGATGAGTTATTGGAAGTTTTAGACATTTCCATTTCCTTTTTTAAGGTATTTAAGACTATCAACAATTGCCCTACCTATTTTTTCCGCATACATCGGAGGAACGGCATTACCAATCAAACGGGCTATTTTGTCCCTGCTACCCGCTTTAAAGACATAGTTACGAGGGAACGATTGCAATGTTGCACCTTCGCGCAGGGATAACGCCCTGTCTTCTTCAGGATGGGCAAATCGTCCGTTGGAAATACTAAAGAATTTGGTCGTTATGGTAGGTGCGGGCTTATCCCACCATAACCTACCGAATGTGTCCTTAAAACTATTGTCTTTTCCGATAAAACATTTCAGCTGTAATTCGGGAATATGTGCAAAAGCCGAGCGGTTTCCTCCGTTTTTAGGGACCAGAGCCAATCGCCTCAGATTTATATCAGATAATCCCGCACAACTATGCATAAAATCAGTTTTATCTTGATGTCCTGCAATAATTTGGGGAAAGCCGTTTTCCATTCCTAAAACATCGCGTACCGTAAGTCGTTTGCCCGAATACTTGATTGGTTCTAGCTTTTCTTTGGTTATTCTGTTTGCAATTAACGTAAATCTTTTACGGCTTTGGGGAATTCCGTAATCAGCCGTATTGTGAATACCGAAATGGACGGTAAAGCCTTTTTCTTCCAATAATTTTATGAAATTATCAAGACCGCTTTCTTTCATCCTGCTCAGGATTCCTGGAACATTCTCTACAACAACATATCCGGGATTGAAATATTCTACAAACCGCTGAAACTCCAAAAGCAAACTCTTGGATTTTTCCGATTTGCTTTTATCTGTTTGGATAACACTCCAATATTGACAAGGACTACAACCTATAAGAATCAAATCATCATCATTCTTTTTTAAGCCGAGTTCCTTTTCCAATGTTTCAGGTTGCAATTCAAAAACATCAGCCTGTATAAATTTGGCATTTATATTGGCTTCATATGTTTCTTTGCAGCTAGGTTCGTAATCTATTCCAGCTAGAACTTTGATGCCAGCAGATTGCATTCCATAGCTCATTCCTCCGCCACCACAGAAAAAATCGATTGCTTTTAAAAAAGTACCATTATTCATTTTTATTTAAATAACCACATTAGTAAAAATTTGTTTTGTATAACATATAATCTATTGTTTATCAAGAAAGATTAATTTTTTAGCTAGCGTAGCCTGTATAGTAAACCGTAGCTTGCATCAAACCGCGTGTGCACCCCTAGGCACGCACGCGGTCTTTTTAAAAAGTTCTTTCCAATCAAACCAAAGGCCGTCTGAAAGTACTTTCTACCTTTCAGACGGCCTTTTTATATTCATATTTCTATTTATTTTTCCAACCGTGCAATCAGTTCGTCAGCCAAGTCGAGATAAGCCTGGGTGCCTTTGGCGTGGGCATCGTAGGCGAGGACGGGGAGGCCGTGGCTGGGGGCTTCGGCGAGGCGGATGTTGCGGGGGATGACGGTATCGAAGAGCAGGTTGCCGAAGTGTTGTTTGAGCTGTTCGCTGACTTCGACGACGAGGCGGCTGCGGCTGTCGTACATGGTGCGGACGATGCCGGTTACGTCGAGGTCGGGGTTGATGGCTTGGCGGATTTTGCGGACAGTGGCCACGAGGTCGGAGATGCCTTCGAGGGCGTAGTATTCGCAAAGCATGGGGACGATGACGCCGTTGGCGGCGACCAGGCCGTTGAGGGTGAGCAGGGTTAGGGACGGGGGGCAGTCGATGAGGACGTAGTCGTAGTTGTCGGCAACGAGCTGTAGGGCGTTTTTGAGGCGGATTTCGCGTGCGATTTCTTGGACGAGTTCGACTTCTGCGCCGGCCAGTGTGCGGTTGGCGCCCAATACGTCGTAGCCGCCTTCTTTGCTGCGGACGACGGCGTTGGGGATGTCGGTTTCGCCGAGGACAACTTGGTAAACGCCGTTTTCGATGGTGGCTTTGTTGATGCCGCTGCCTGTGGTGGCGTTGCCTTGGGGGTCGAGGTCGACGACGAGGACGTGGCGGCCTTTGGAGGCCAGGGAGGCGGCGAGGTTGACGGTGGTGGTGGTTTTGCCGACTCCGCCTTTTTGGTTGGCGACGGCGAGGATTTGTGCGCTCATGTGCTTTGCTGTTGTGTTAAGTGTGGATGGCTGGATTGTACCGTTATTCGGTATGCTTGGGTTGTTTTCAGACGGCCTTTTTGCGGATGATGACGATATGGCGTTCGGCATTGAGTTGGGGGACGTGCAATGCTTCGACTTTTTCGACGGCGACGCTTTCGGGCAGTTTGTCGATTTCTTCTTGCGGGTATATGCCTTTCATGGCTGCCCAGTAGCCGCCGTCTTTGAGGAGGTGCTCTGTCCAGTTGACGAAGTCGGCGAGTTCGGCAAAGGCGCGGCTGGTAATGACGTCGGCGCGGCAGTCGGCGGCGGCTTCTACGCGGCCGCTGATGACACGGACGTTTTTTAGGCCGAGTTCGATGACGGCTTGTTGCAGAAAGGCGGTTTTTTTGGTGTTGGCATCGAGGAGGGTGATGTCGAGGTCGGGACGGCAGATGGCGGTGGGTATGCCGGGCTGTCCGCCGCCGGAGCCGACGTCGAGCATGGTTTGTGCGTGTTCGATATAGGGCAGGAGGGTCAGGCTGTCGAGCAGGTGGTGGCTGACGGTTTGGGCGGGATCGCGCAGGGCGGTCAGGTTGTAGGTTTTGTTCCACTTTTGCAGCAGGGCGGCATAGTCTAGCAGTTTGGCCTGTTTGGCTTCGTCGATGTCCAAACCCAGTGCCTGTATGCCGTCGCGGAGCTGTTGCGCCTGATTCATTTGTTATTCCTTATTGGTTAAAACGCGTTGGATGTAATGGTAACGGAAAGCATGCCGTCTGAAAATGTTTGTGCCTGTTGAATCAACGTTTCATTTTGTGAAAGACGATGGGCTGCTCCGGCGCACGCGTGAGCTGTTTGGGCAGGGTCAGCATGGCGATGATCCATACGGAGAGGGTGTAGTAGAACACGCCTTGTCCGCGCATGCCTGCCAATGCGGCTTGGCCTAAGATGGCTTCAAAAATCAAGCCTGCCGCCGCCGAGGCACACGCTGCGACACCGGCAAGGAAGATGGCGTAACGCGAATGCCGGCGCATCATTTTTTTATACGCCAGCTTGGTCAGTCCGCCGGCAATAGGCAGGTTGAGGAAGGCAAACATGCCGCAGACGAACCATGCGACGGAATCCTGCCAACCGCTTTGCCATGTCCACGCGCCGTCTTTGACTGTGACCAACAGCCCTTGGCCGTCTGAAAAGGCAATTTGCACGATATTGTGCAATATCATCGCCAGCGGCAGGGTGAGGAACATCAGTGCGACCAATAGGGGGCGGTAGGGCTTTTCTTGAGTCAGGTACATGGCAGCTTGCCTTGGGAAAATAAGTTGAAATGATAGCAGATCGGCGGTTGATTCACGTTAGTTTGCCACCGAAATTGCTGACAAAAACAGTCAATTAAAAAAGAAATGAAAAATTCTTTTTTCTTGGCAAACATTGGCAGATAAAGGGTAAGAAAACGTTTTTAGACGGCCTAATCTATTATTTTTATATGAACCGAACAGAAAATCTTTGCATTTCTCCGTAAAATCTACTAAATTCTTAATAACATATTATAAAGACCTGAAATCTGGAACCCAAACCGAAACTGCCTTCCGCCATTTACGCTCGGAAACTCAGCAGGCAAAAAGTTTCACACACAACAAAACCAAAAAATAATTCCTCTGAAATCAGTTGTTTATAATGATAGATAACCACAAGGCAAACCATGCCTGACTTTAGTAGGAGTAAAACCATGGCTGAAGCAACCGATGTCGTATTAGTAGGCGGCGGCATTATGAGCGCCACTTTGGGCGTATTGCTCAAAGAACTCGAACCATCTTGGGAAATCACCCTGATCGAACGCTTGGAAGATGTAGCGTTGGAATCATCAAATGCATGGAACAATGCCGGTACGGGACACTCTGCGCTGTGCGAATTGAACTATGCGCCTCTGACTGCCGACGGCACGATCGATCCGACCCGCGCCCTCAATATTGCCGAACAATTCCATATCAGCCGCCAATTTTGGGCAACTTTGGTCGAAGAAGGCAAACTGACCGACCGTTCTTTCATCAATTCCGTCCCCCATATGTCGCTGGTGATGAACGCCGACCATTGCAGTTATCTGCAAAAACGTTTCGACGTGTTCAAAAACCAAAAACTCTTTGAAAAAATGGAGTTTTCTACCGACCGCGCCAAAATCGCCGAATGGGCGCCGCTGGTTGTCAACGGTCGTGATGAAAGCCAACCCATTGCCGCCAACTACTCCGCCGAAGGTACGGACGTTGATTTCGGTAATCTGACCCGTCAAATGGTGCAATATCTGCGCGAAAAAGGCGTGAAAATGGAATTCAACCGCCATGTTGAAGACATCAAACGCGAATCTGACGGCGCGTGGGTACTCAAAACCTGCAACACCGAAAACCATGAAGACCATTTGACCCTCCGCAGCCGTTTCGTGTTCCTCGGCGCAGGCGGCGGTGCACTGACCCTGCTGCAAAAATCCGGTATTCCGGAAGGCAAAGGCTACGGCGGCTTCCCTGTTTCCGGCCTGTTCTTCCGCAACAGCAACCCTGAAACCGTTGCCCAACACAATGCCAAAGTGTACGGTCAAGCTTCCGTTGGCGCGCCTCCTATGTCCGTTCCGCACTTGGATACCCGCAACGTAAACGGCGAACGTCATCTGATGTTTGGCCCATACGCAGGCTTCCGCCCCAATTTCCTCAAACAAGGCTCGCTCATGGATCTGCCGATGTCCATCCAAATGGACAACCTCTATCCTATGCTCCGCGCCGGTTGGGCTAATATGCCGCTGACCAAATACCTCTTAGGCGAATTGCGTAAAACCAAAGAAGAACGCTTTAATTCGCTCTTAGAGTATTATCCGGAAGCCAATCCTGACAATTGGGAACTGATTACCGCCGGTCAACGCGTACAAATCATCAAAAAAGACCCGAAAAAAGGCGGCGTACTCCAATTCGGTACCGAAATCGTCGCCCATGCCGACGGCTCGCTGGCCGCATTGCTGGGTGCGTCCCCAGGCGCATCAACCGCCGTGCCTTTGATGATTAAGCTGGTCAACCAATGCTTCCCTGGCCGTATCGAGTCATGGTCAGGCCGTCTGAAAGAATTGGTGCCCGGCTACGGTATCAAGCTGAACGACAATCCGACTTTGGCGGACGAAATCATCAGCCACAACGCGACTGTTTTGGGTATCCATCACTAAATTAAAGCAGACACAAAGGCGGGCATTCTTGCCCGCCTTTTTTCAAACCATTAAAATAGCGGCATTCAGGCCGTCTGAAATCTAATCTGCGGCAGCATGTTGCATGATTCAAACCCGAAAATCAGCCCCAATAGAAAAACGCCATGACCGATATTCTCAACAAAATCCTTGCCACCAAAGCAGAAGAAGTGGCCGCCCAAAAAGCCGCCATTTCCCTGGAAGACATCAAAGCCCAAGCGCAGGCTGCCGCGCCTGTTCGCAGCTTTATCGGCTCGATCCGTGAAAAACATGCGCAGAATCTGCCTGCCATTATTGCCGAAGTCAAAAAAGCCAGCCCAAGCAAAGGCCTGATCCGTCCTGATTTTCATCCTGCCGAAATCGCCGTTGCCTATGAAAAAGCCGGCGCGGCCTGTTTGTCCGTGTTGACGGACGAACCTTATTTCCAAGGATCGCCCGAGTATTTGAAACAGGCGCGTGCGGCTGTGGCGCTGCCGGTCTTGCGTAAAGATTTCATCATCGACGAATACCAAATCTATCAGGCGCGCGCGTGGGGTGCGGATGCGGTTCTTCTGATTGCCGCCGCCTTGGAAGCAGCGCAGCTTGAGCGTTTTGAAGCCGTCGCCCACGAATTGGGCATGACTGTCTTGTTGGAGTTGCACGATGCGTCCGAGTTGGAAAAATGCCGCAACATGACTACGCCGTTGTGGGGCGTCAACAACCGCAACCTGCGTACGTTTGAAGTGACCCTGCAACAAACCCTCGACCTCTTGCCTGAATTGAACGGCAAAACCGTTGTAACCGAAAGCGGCATCCGCAACAAAGAAGACGTCGATTTCATGCGCGGCCACGGCGTGCATACTTTCCTGATCGGCGAAACCTTTATGCGTGCCGACGACATCGAAGCCGAAGTCAAAAAACTGTTTTAAACCCTAAAAAACATCAGGCCGTCTGAATTTTCAGACGGCCTGAATCCATTGGAGACGAGAAAAAATGTTTACCGTACAGCGCATTTACGCCTATCAACCCGATTCTAAACAAACCGCCGTCTTTATCGACCGCCTCTATCCGCGCGGCGTCCATAAAGAAGTTTTCGCTACGGCGCTTTGGCTGAAAGATATTACGCCCAGTGCAAACCTGCGTCGCTGGTATCACGAAAATCCGGCTCAAAATTTTGACAGTTTTGTCAGCTGTTATCATGAAGAGCTGCAAGGCAATGCCGAGCAGGCCGCCATCAAGCAGTTGCTGGATTTGGAGCGGCAACACGGCAATATCCTGCTGCTGACCGCCGTCAAAGATCCCCGACATTCCCACGTCTCTGCGCTGGCTCAATTTTTGGGCACAACGTTTGAATATCGCGATTAAAAAATCAGTGTTTGGATTGAATATAAAAAGGCCGTCTGAAATCAAGGTTTCAGACGGCCTGCTATTTTCAAATCAAGAAGAATAACGGTGTGCCACCAATTTTCCGTCTATGTATTCGCCGATATAGACTTGCGAGGCTTCAAGGTGGAGGCGGTCGAGTTCCTGTTGCAGCCATTCTTCATCACGCTTAATGATTTCGAGGATGTCGGTGTCGACTTGGCCGTCTGTAATCAGTGGATAGCGCAGGCTTTCGTCGCCGTACTGAATGACGGTGAACTGGACGTTTTACTCCATGACGGCGCGTTTGACGGAAGAGATTTCGTAGATGTCGGCGGCGCGGAGTTTGAACATGAGGTCGTGTGCGCTGATGCCGTTTTTCATACATTCTTCTGCTTGGACTTCGCCGTTGACGATGGTCCAAACGGATTTGCCGTCAATTACGGATTTGATCCAGCGGTTGTGGTTTTTGATGAATTTCAGGCTCAATACCAATAGCGTCCACAAAATCAGTACGAGGAAAAATTGCAGCAGGCCGACGCTGTCGCTGTAAATCACGCCGCCGATGATGCCGCCGAGTACAAAGTTTTGCACTTGTTCCATGGCGGAGGTCGGCGCGAGGTTGCCTTTGTCTAAGATGTTGATTTACAAAATTAAACATAAAATATCCATCTAATCTGAGGAAAAATAGAAAGGTCGTCTGAAAACTAAATTTCAGACGACCTTTCCCGTTTGAAACGGTCCCAAATGGCAGGGTTGCTTTATTTCTTATTACCCAACTGCGGCAACACCGAACCTTCGCCCAGCGACAGCAAACCGCTTTGCGAGTAGATACCCAGTTTGGCGCGGGTGTCGGTGATGTCGAGGTTGCGCATAGTCAGTTGTCCGATGCGGTCGAGCGGTGTGAACGCGGCGTCTTCGACTTTTTCCATACTCAGGCGTTCGGGTTGGTAGGTCAGGTTGGGCGATTCGGTGTTCAGAATCGAGTAGTCGTTGCCGCGGCGCAATTCGAGGGTGACTTCGCCGGTAATGGCTTTGGCGACCCAGCGTTGGGCGGTTTCGCGCAACATGAGGGCTTGGCTGTCGAACCAGCGGCCTTGGTAGAGCAGGCGGCCGAGGCGCAGGCCGTTGATGCGGTATTGTTCGATGGTGTCCTCGTTGTGGATGCCGGTTACTAAGCGCTCGTAGGCGATGTGGAACAACGCCATGCCCGGGGCTTCGTAGATGCCGCGCGATTTGGCTTCGATGATGCGGTTTTCGATTTGGTCGCTCATGCCCAAGCCGTGACGGCCGCCGATGCGGTTGGCTTCGAGGAAGAGTTCGACAGGATCGGCGTATTCTTTGCCGTTCAATGCAACCGGCACGCCTTCTTCAAAGCGTACGCTGACTTCTTCGGGTTTGACTTCGACGTTTTCGTTCCAGAAGGCAACGCCCATGATGGGCTTAACGATTTTGATGCCGCTGTTGAGGAATTCCAAGTCTTTGGCTTCGTGGGTGGCACCCAGCATATTGGAGTCGGTAGAGTAGGCTTTTTCAACCGACATTTTGTAGTTGAAGCCGTTGGCAATCAGAAATTCGCTCATTTCGTGACGGCCGCCGAGTTCGTCGATAAATTGTTGGTCGAGCCAAGGTTTGTAGATTTTCAGCGCGGGATTGGTCAAGAGGCCGTAGCGGTAGAAACGCTCGATGTCGTTGCCTTTGTAGGTGCTGCCGTCGCCCCAGATGTTGACGTCGTCTTCTTTCATGGCGGAAACGAGCATGGTGCCGGTCACGGCGCGGCCCAGAGGCGTGGTGTTGAAGTAGGCGATGCCGCCGGTGGAAACGTGGAACGCGCCGCATTGGATGGCGGCAATGCCTTCGTGTGCCAACTGCGCGCGGCAGTCAATCAGGCGGGCATTTTCTGCGCCGTATTCCATCGCTTTTTTAGGAATAGCGTTGTAATCGTCTTCGTCAGGTTGGCCGAGGTTGGCGGTGTAGGCATAAGGCAGCGCGCCTTTGAGTTTTATCCACAACAGCGCGGCAGAGGTATCGAGACCGCCGGAGAAGGCGATGCCGACTTTTTGACCGATGGGGAGGTGTTGCAGGATGGTGTGGTTGTGGCTCATGGAGAATTCTTCCTTCAGACTTGAAAAACGGGTTCCATTATCTTATAAATGGGACATATTGTCAGCCGTGAGGCCGTCTGAATGTTTCAGACGGCCTCCAAGAAGAAACCCCATTTATGAACGCTTTCAACCTCATCATCATCGGCGACGAAATTCTGCACGGCAGCCGCCAAGACAAGCATTTCGCCTTTTTCAAATCCCTGCTGGAATCGCGCGGGCTGAAGCTCAATCAGGTGCAATATCTGCCCGATGAACCCGATTTGCTGGTTCGGCAACTGCGCCGCAGCTTTTCAGACGGCCTGCCGACTTTCGTTACCGGCGGTATCGGCTCTACGCCCGACGACCACACCCGCCAAGCGGCCGCCGCCGCTTTGGATTTACCCGTCGTCCGCCATCCCGAAGCAGCCAAGTTCATCGAGGGCGTGACCCAGAAACGCGGCGAACCGCTCGATTCGCCGGAACACGCCCAACGCCTGAAGATGGCGGATTTTCCCGAAGGCGCGGAATTGGTGCCCAATCCGTTTAACAACATCGCCGGATTTTCCATCCGCGAGCATTATTTCTTCCCCGGTTTCCCCGTGATGGCGCACCCGATGGCGGAATGGGTATTGGAAACTTATTACGCCGACCGCTTCAACCAAACCGAACGCGGCAGCCGCAGCGTGTATGTGTTCGACCAACCCGAGTCGCGCATTACGCCGATTATGGAACATCTTGAACATACCTACGCTGGTATCCGTTCGTACAGCCTGCCAACCGTGGGCCGTACCGATTCAGACGGCCGTTATACTCCGCCGCATATCGAGTTCGGCATTAAAGCGGAAGGCGAGGCCTGCCGCTTGCTGGATGCGGCGTGGGAAGATGCGTTGCAGGGTTTGCAGGCGATTGGCGCGACTTTGAAAGAAACGGTGGAATAATGCATTTATCCCCAGCCCAATCCAGACGCGCACTGACTTTTGCCTCTTTGCTGTTTTTACCGCCAACCCTCATTATCGGCATTTGGCTGGCGCAATATGGCGGCTTCGCTTTTGAACCGCCGCTGATGCACGCCGTCCATGCCCACGCGGGAACATGGTTTGATCCGATTGCCACCGTGTTGCACTATCTGGGCAAAACCGCGATTGCCGTGCCGCTGATCGGCGCGGTTGCCGCCGCCCTGTATTTTGCCGATAAGAAGCGCGAAGCGCTGTTTTGCGTGTTGGCGGCATTGGTGCCGACTTTGAACATGCTGATTGTGAAGGTATGGTTTGCCCGCGAACGCCCGTTGCTTTGGCAGCGCCTGATTGAGGAGAGCAATTTTTCCTTTCCCAGCGGCCACAGTACGTTTTCCGCTGCCATTGCCGTCATGTTGATATTGCTTTGCCGTCGCACGCGCTACCGCCGTGCTGCTTGGGTAGGCGGCATTTCCTTTGCCCTGCTGACCGGGTTTTCACGCATTTATTTGGGCGTGCATTATCCCACCGACGTTTGGGCAGGCTGGACAAACGGCACGCTGACTGCATTGCTGGTGTATATGATCATCTTCAGGCCGTCTGAAAAATAGAAGAAATAAATCATGAATACACGTTCACCCAACACGCCTTATTGGCTCAGAAACGGCCATGCCGATACTCTGTTTGCCAAGCTGCTGCAAGGCAAGGCGCCCGACTACCGCCGCGAGCTTCTGCCCGACAGTACCGGCAAAACCCAAGTTGCCTACGATTTTGTCGACAGCGCCAATCCTGATGCGCCGTTGGTGGTTTTGTTCCACGGACTGGAAGGCAGCAGCGAGAGTCATTACGCAGTCGAGCTGATGAAAGCCGTGCAGCAGCGCGGTTGGAACGGCGTGGTTGCCCATTTCCGCAGTTGCGGCGGTATAGAAAACACCGCGCCCGTGTTCTACCACCTCGGCGATACGCCCGAAATCGCCTTTATGCTCAACACACTGGCCCGACGCTATTCAACCATCTACGCTGTCGGCGTTTCTTTGGGGGGCAATGCCCTGGCCAAATATTTGGGTGAGCAGGGCAGCAATGCCGTTCCACGCGCATCTGCCGTCGTTTCCGCGCCGGTTGATGCCGTAGCGGCCGGTACGCGATTTGATCAGGGCATGACGCGACTGATTTACACGCGCTATTTTTTAAATTCGCTGTTGCCGAAAGCCCAGGCGATTCCTCAGTTTCAGACGGCCTTAAGCCAACAAAACTGCAAAACGCTTGGCGATTTTGACGACCGCTTTACCGCGCCGCTACATGGTTTTGCCGACCGCCACGATTACTACCGCCGTAATTCCTGCAAACCGTTTCTGAAAGGCGTGGGTACGCCGTTACTGCTGCTCAATGCCGTCAATGACCCTTTCCTGCCGCCAGAAGCCCTGCCGACCGAGCGGGACGTGTCCTCGGCCGTTACGCTGCTGCAACCGGCATACGGCGGTCATGTCGGCTTTGTCAGCCGCGATCAAGGCCGTCTGAATCTGCAATGGCTGCCGCAAACCGTGTTGGACTATTTCAAACAGTATCAGCCGTAAATGAAAAAGGGCATGTATGCGACATGCCCTTAGGGTGTAGAAAGTAAAAAGGCCGTCTGAAAACGAGTTTCAGACGGCCTTTTGAATAGCTTGATTATTTACTTTTGTCGGCTTTGGCTTCTCTTTTCAGAGAAGCGTACAACTCAGGGTCGCGGTTTTTCAGCAGGGAAGCAACGGCCAAGTCGTCACGGTTAACTTTAGCCAAATCTACGCGCTCGATGTGTACCAAACGCAGCAATTCGCGTACAGGTTTAGGCATATTGCGGCCAGATTCGTAACGGGAACCGCCGGATTGAGTCACACCAATGCGGCTCCAGAAGTCCATTTGGTTCAGGCCGAGTTTTTTACGGATATCGCGGATGTTTTCAATTTTTTCGAACGATTTCATGAATCTTCCTTATTGTGGTATTTGTTGCATGCCTCTAGGCATAAAAATGGGTCTGCAAGAATGCCTGTATCCCTTTCCTGTAGGCTTTTGGGGTGATATGTGGGCGTATTGCAAATGACTGATCTAGATAATTAGACAGTATATTCGAAAGAAGTTTTCCGCTGTCTGCCATAATTTGTGTAAATATTTCTTAATTCATTATTTCAGTAAATTTTCATTATATAAATCATTAAATTATGCGCTTATCTTAAATATGGCGTAAGCAAATTTTTACATAATTAAACAATTCAATTTGGGTGAAAACTTAATTTCGAGTTTTTATTCGGTTTTCTAGATTGAGAATGCGGATAAACTTCAGGCCGTCTGAATCTATGTTTTCAGACGGCCTGAAGGTTTTTTCAAGGTTAAGGCTTACCGCTGGCAGGGCTGATGGTGAGGATTTCGTAGCCGGTTTCGGTAACCAAAACTTCGTGTTCCCATTGGGCGGAGAGGGAGCGGTCTTTGGTAACCACTGTCCAACCGTCGTTCAGGATGCGCAGATGGCGTTTGCCTTGGTTGATCATCGGCTCGATGGTAAAAATCATGCCTGGTTTGAGGACGAGGCCCTCACCTTTGCAGCCGTAGTGGACTACTTGAGGTGCTTCGTGGAAGCCGCGGCCGATGCCGTGTCCGCAGAATTCCTGCACGACGGAATAGCCGGCATTTTCGGCAACCTGTTGGCAGGCATAGCCGACGTCGCCGAGGGTGGCGCCGGGTTTGACCGCTTCTATACCCGCCATCATGGAGGCGTGGGTCACGTCGATCAGGCGTTGGGCAATCGGGGAGACTTTGCCGACGGTAAACATACGGCTGGAGTCACCGTGGAAACCGTCTTTTTTAATGGTCAGGTCGATGTTGACGATGTCGCCTTCTTTCAGCGGCTTGTCGTCGGGAATGCCATGGCAGATGACGTGGTTGACGGAGGTGCAACAGGATTTCGGGTAGGGCGGGTTGCCGTAGTTGAGGGGAGCTGGATAACCGCCTTGAACGTTGACGTGGTAGTTGTAAACGAGTTTGTCGATTTCGTTGGTGGTGACGCCGGGTTTGACGAATTGGCCGATGTAATCGAGGGCTTCGGCGACCAAGCGGCCGAGTTCGCGCATTTTTTCGATTTCTTCGGGGGTTTTGATGATGACTTCGTTCATGAGGTTTCCTTCTTGTTTCAGACGGCATGGAGGCCGTCTGAACGGGACGGGTGTGCCGTCTGTTTAAAACAGGTTGTCGAGATTGTCTTTATTGCGCGGTTTGGCTTGTGGTTTTGCCCCAGGCTCGGCTTTCGGAGTCGGTTTGGACTCGGGGGCTTTGGCTTTTTCCGGTTTGTTTTCTACCGCTTGTGCGGCAGGTTTGTTGCTTGCGGCTTTGTTTTCTACCGGCTGGCTGTCTGCTTTAGGTTTGTTTTGAGCGGCAGGGCTGCTGTTGTCGGATGGTGTGTTTTCTGATTTGTCGGCTTCAGTGCGTTTGTTTTCTGTGCGTTTGCCTCGGTGTGCAGCGGCGCGGTCGTTTTTTACACCTTCTTCCGCTTTTTCACCTTTTTCATTTTGTGGGACGACAGGATTGCCGGAGGCAGTTTTTGCGTCGCCGTCCTTGGCAGGCTGAACGGTTTCAGGTTCGACTGTGCCGTTGGGGCGCCAAACTTCAATGCGTGTGTCGGTTTGTTCGGCAGGGCTTTTTTCGGGTACGTCGGTTTTACCGGAGTGTAGGGTGCTGAATACGCCGGCAACAAGGGCGGCGACGGCGATAAAGCTGACAAGGAATAAAGCGCGGATTAGGTGTTTGGGCTTAAGTTGGAAAGGGGGTTTATTATTCTTGGACATGATGGGTCGGGTAATTGTTGGAGGAATGGCCGTCTGAATATTCAGACGGCCCCGGGTTGCCTGTGAATCAGTTGGCAACGTAGTTTTGATAGAGGGTCACGACTTTTTGTACGCCGACGGTCGTGCTGACTTTTTGGGTCACGCGGGCTTGTTCGTCAGGCGTGAGGATGCCCATCACATAGGTCACGTTGCCGTAAGTCACGATTTTGACGCGTGCTTGGGTAGCCGGGCTGATGCCCAGCAGGGAGGCGCGGACTTTGGATGTACCCCAAGTATCGTTGGTCACATCGCCGAGCGAACGCGCTTGTGAGGCAACGGTGATGTAGTTGTACACGCCTTCTGCGGCTTGTTCGGAACGGGCGATGCGTTCAACAAATTGTTTTTCGCCTTCGGTAGCCACTTGGCCGAGCAGGAGCAGGTGGCGGTTGTAGCCGACAACGTTCAGTTTGGGCGTGTAGCCTTGGACTCGGTTGTTTTGGCGCAGGTAGGAGCGTGCGGTGGTTTCGATGCGCAGTGCCATAACGTTGTCGTCTGTTTGCGCGCCGGTGGTGCGGCGGTCGACGGCGGATTTGGTGCCGACGGCTGCACCGCCGATCAGTGCGCCGACGCAGCCGCTCAGACTCAGGCTCAAGAGGGTTGCTGTCAGAACAGGGAGGGCGTAGCGTTTGATATTCTTCATATCCTTTTCCTTGGGTATGGACGGGTGGGCGTTCAGACGGCCTTTAAGGGATGGGCCGTCTGAAAAGAAAGGGTTACATGCCTTCAAGCAGGACGGAGTCGATGCAGTCGCACATGGCGTGAATCAGCAAAATATGGTTTTCCTGAATGCGGGCAGTGCGCGGATAAGGGACGTTGAGCAAAACATCGGTATCTTTGAGCATGGCAGCGATTTTTCCGCCGTCGCGGCCGGTCATGGCGATGACGTGCATGTCGCGCTCGTGTGCCGCTTTGATGGCTTCGATGACGTTGGCTGAATTGCCGGAAGTGGAGATGCCGACCAATACGTCGCAGGCACGTCCGAGTGCGCGCACTTGTTTGCTGAATACATGGTCGAAACCGTAGTCGTTGCCGATGGCGGTCAGGGCGGAAGTGTCTGTCGTCAGCGCGACAGCGGCCAATTCCATGCGTTCTTTTTCAAAACGGCCGGTCATTTCTGCGGCGAAGTGTTGCGCGTCGGCAGCCGAACCGCCGTTGCCGCAGGCCAGGATTTTGCCGTCGTTCATCAGGCATTGCAGCATCAGCTCGGCAGCCTGTACGGTCGGCTCGACCAGTACTTTTTCGGCTTCCTGCTTGGCGCGGATGCTCTCGGCAAAATGCGCGGAAACGCGTTCTTGTAATGTTGTCATGAGGTTAACCTGTAATATTTTGAATCCATTCGGGTTGGCCGTCGCCCTCAATCAGTACCGCATCCAGGCGGCAGGGCGCATGGTTTAACCCGTGCTTTTGCAGATAATACTCTACACTTCGTTGCAATTTCAATAATTTGGACGGCGAGATGCTGTATGCGGCACCACCGAAACCTCGGTTTTTGCGGTATTTTACTTCAACAAACACAATCGTACCGCCGTTTTTGACGATTAAATCGATTTCGCCGTAGGCGCAATGCCAGTTCCGCGCCAGCAGAGAGCAGCCTTTGCCCAGCAGGAATGCCAGCGCCGCATCTTCGGCCGCCGCCCCCTGTTTGTGGTTTAAGCGCATGAAAAGTTTACCCGTTATATAATCATTGTTTTTAAAGAGACGCCGTTTCAGACGGCCTTGAATCTATGTACACAAAACACCTGCAAAAAGCCGTCGACAGCATCGAAAAACAGACATTATACGTTGTCGCCACACCCATCGGCAATTTAGCCGACATAACGCTGCGCGCGCTGGCCGTTCTGCAAAAGGCCGATATTATCTGCGCCGAGGACACCCGTGTTACCGCCCAGCTTTTGAGTGCGTACGGCATTCAGGGCAAACTCGTGAGCGTGCGCGAACACAACGAGCAGCAAATGGCCGATAAAATCATCGCCCATCTTTCAGACGGCCTGAGCGTCGCCCAAGTTTCGGATGCGGGCACGCCTGCGGTTTGCGATCCCGGTGCGAAACTTGCCGCCCGCGTGCGCGAAGCCGGATTTAAAGTGGTGCCTGTGGTCGGCGCAAGCGCGGTTATGGGGGCGTTGAGTGTGGCCGGTGTGACGGAATCCGATTTTTATTTCAACGGTTTCCTGCCGCCTAAGGCCGGCGAACGCCAAAAGCTGCTGGCCAAATGGGTGGAAGCCGATTTTCCGATTGTGATGTTTGAAACGCCGCACCGTATCGAAGCAAGCCTTGCGGATATGGCCGCGCAGTTCCCCGAACGCCGTTTGACTTTGGCGCGCGAAATCACCAAAACGTTTGAAACCTTCCTCAGCGGCAGGGTTGCCGAAATCCAAGCCGCCCTCAAAAACGACAGCAACCAAACGCGTGGCGAGATGGTGCTGGTGTTGCACCCTGCGGTGAAAGAGAAACACAGCGATTTGCCTGAAGCGGCGCAAAACACCATGAAAATCCTTGCGGCTGAGTTGCCGACCAAACAGGCTGCCGAGCTTGCCGCCAAGATTACCGGCGAGAATAAAAAGGCGCTGTATGATTTGGCTTTGGAATGGAAAAAGCAGGGATAATGGCTGATTGGCAAACCGTATATCAAAGGCCGTCTGAACAATAGATTTCAGACGGCCTTTTTATAATTGGATTTTAGAGGATTTAAAATTGATCCAATAGGTTTAATACGCTTCTAAGTTTGCGTTTCAGACGGCCTCAATGTTTGGCAAACCTGCTTCAACGCTGCCATGCGCTGCGCAAATATTCGATGCAGTCGGTCAGGGCGTAAAACGGGGCGTTGCCGTGATTGGCGTTGGGGTAGAGGGTAAAGCGGACATCCGCGCCGAGGTGGTGCAAAGTGCCGGCAAGGATTTTGGCTTGTGCGACCATGCCATGGCTGGTTTGGTCGGGACGGTTGTTTTTGCCCTCATGTTCGCCTGCGCTGAGGCGGATGCCGATTCCTTGCGGCAAAATGTCGGGTAGCCAATCGAGTACGCGGCGGTCTTGCCACCAGATGGACGGCGAAACCAGTAAATAGTGGCGGAATCGTTCGGGACGGGTGAACAGGGAATAGAGGCCGTACAGTGCGCCGAACGAATGGCCGAAGACGGCTTGGTTTTGGGTATTGATGCGGTATTTGCTGTCGAGCAGGGCGGAGAGTTCGTCATCGATAAAGCGGCTGAAGCGGTCGGCTTGGCCGTATTGTTTGCGTTCGGATTCGGGCGCGTTGTCGGGTAGCGGCGGCGTGTAGTCGAGGGCGCGTTGGCTTAAGTCGCGGATGTTGCCGCCGGTGTAGCCGATACCGACAATCAGGCAGGCGGCATGGCTTTTGGTGATGGGGTTGATGAGCAGGGATTGCGCCATATTGAGGATGGCGGGGAAAAAGGCATCACCGTCAAGGATATACAGCACGGGATAGCCGCCTGCCGGACGCTCGCCGAGTGTCGCGGCTTGAATGCGGTAGGTGCGGCCGGTGTGGGCGGAGGTAATGGAGGTTTCTTCGGCTTGCAGCAGGGTGGCGGTTTGCCAGTTGGGACGGATGGGCATGATGGGGTGCTTTAATCAATGGGTTGCGTGAGGAAAAGGAGAAAAGGCCGTCTGAACAATGGATTTCAGACGGCCTTATTGTACGGATTTCTGCCTTTTTAACAATACGCGCGATTAGCGTACGTCAACGTATGAGCTGCTGTGCAGTTCGCGCAGGAGGTTGGTGGTCGCCTGTTGTGCTTTTTGTTGGGACAGGTATTGGCGGATGGCGTTTTGTTGGCGCTCTTCAGGCGTACCTGCTTCGCGGACGTCGTTCAGCTTGATGATGTGCCAGCCGAATTGGGTGCGGACAGGGGCGCTGATTTGGCCGGGTTTGAGTTTGTGGACGGCTTCTTCAAATGGGGCAACCATCATGCCGTCGGCAAACCAGCCCAAATCGCCGCCATTACCGGCGCTGCTGTCTTGCGAGTATTGGCGTGCCAAACCGCCGAAATCTGCGCCGCTGCGGGCTTGTGAGTAGATTTTGCGGATGGTGCTTTCTGCGCCGACGGCGGCATTGTCGTTGTCGGCTTTAATGAGGATGTGTTGGGCATGGTATTGGCGTACAGGGTCTGCTTCAGGCAAGGTTACGCCTTGTTGTTTGGCCTGCTCGATGTAACGTGCCACTTCGGAGTCGCTGACGCGGCTGTTTTGCATGATGGCCTGTTGGCGCACTTTTTCAACAATAATGCTGTCGGCGATGTCTTGACGGACGGCGGCAGACGGGTTTTTGATGTTGGGGTTATGTGCGATAACGGCTTCGATCTCGCTATCGGTCGCTTGGATGTTGCGGCGTTTGCCTGCTTGGAGGATCAGGGATTGATTGATCATTTGTGCCAAAACTTGTTGGCGCAGCTCGTTGTCGTCCATTTGTGTGCCTTTAGGCATGGTTTGACGCGCTTGCGCTACGGCTTGTGCTACTTGGCGGTGGGTAATGACTTCGTTGTCGACAACCGCGGCAATGCCGTCTGAAAGATGTACGCCGCCTTGTACGGCTGGCATGGTGGTGGCGCTGACGACTGGAGTTTTGTTGGCACGCGCTTTGGTCGCTTTTGCTTTAGGAGCAGCGTGTGCGCCTGCTGCGAGAGTGAGTGCGGCGACGAGAATCAGGGGTTTGAAGTTCATTGTTTGACTACCTCGTTGGTTTTGCTGTAACCGGGGATGGCTAAGCGGAGTTTTTCGAATGGGTTGTTGCCGATATTGCTCAAGTCTTTGAGTTGGAGGTTGAAGAATACGGCGTTTTTGTGGCTGTTTTCGCCGGTAACATAGCGTTGGCCGACCAAGCTTGCGCTCCAGCAGCCGCAGTTGCTTTTGTATTCTGCACCGATGAGCATTTCCAGCGGTTTTTTGGCTTCGATTTCGTAATTGTAACGGGCAACGGCGTACAGGTTTTTACTCAACGGCCATTGGGCGGCAAGGTCGACTTGGCTGAGCCTGTCGTAGAAATAGTTGCCGTTGGCTTGCAGATAGATGCGTTCGTTGCGTCCGTATTTGTAGCGCGCGCTTAAGACTTTGCCGGGTTCGGGGTTGTAGGTAATCCCTGCGGCGTAGCTTTCGGCACGGCTTAGGTTTTGGTTGTAGTGGATGTCCAAATCAATGCGTGTGCTCGGAGTAAGATTGCCGTGTGCAAAGGCTACCCAGTCGGATTGGCTGCGCGGATAATTGCTGACGTTGCCGTCAGGCAGGACGTTGTCTTTTTTGAAATAAAACTTCTGGCCGATACCTGCACGGAAGAGTTCCGCACCGGTATTGGGGTTGAGGATACGGCTTTGTGTGGCCAGCGTCAGGCTGTTGGCCGAATTGATGCGGTCGTTGCCTGAATACAGGTTTTCGCGGAACAGCTGCGAATAGGTAAAGCTGTTTTCGGAGCTGTCGAAATTAGGCAGGTCGTTTTGGGACTTGGTCGGAATGTAGTTGTAAAACAGGCGTGGTTCAAGCGTTTGCAGGTATTCTCCTCCGAAGAGCCGGGCCCTGCGCTCGAAAGTCAGGCCGCTGTCGACGTTGATAATCGGCAGGACGCGGCTGACATTGCGGCCGCTTTGACCATTGAAGCTGTTGAGGCTGTAATAAGTGGCGTGTACGCCGACTTTAGGTCGGATGTAGCCCCATTGGTTGTGGAAATCCCATTTGACGCTCGGATAGAGTACCACGCGGCTGCCGTCTTGCTTGGTGTCGTGGTCAAAGTAGGTGAATTGGCCTAATACGTTGAGTTGCGCCTTGCCGATATGGCTTTGCCAACGGCCGGTCAGACGGGGCATGATGGCATAAGGCTCGTCTTTATAACCGTCTTGGTTGGCCAGCGTTTGATATTTTTGTACGTGCAACGAGCCGTCGAAGCTACCGCCCAACAGTTTGTCGCTGTAATTGAGCCATGCCTGGCGGTCGAGGTTGACGTTGCGCGCAATGTCTTCGCGGCCGTAGAAGTCGCGGTAGTAATCATCGTCGGAAACTTGGTTGTAGTTGATGCCGCCGCTGATTTTGCTGTTCAGCTGCTGCTGGTGTTTCCATTTAAACTGGTAGCGGTTGTTGTGGACGCTTTTTTGGTCGTTGGGCATCCAGTCGCCATCGACTTCGCCGCTGTAATTCGGTTGCAGATAACGGACTTGGCCGCCCAGTTGCACGCCGCGTTTGCTGATAATGCCCGGGCGGATGGTGGCATCCAAATTCGGCGCAAGGTTGAAGTAGTAGGGCAGGCTCAGCTCAAGGCCGTCTGAACCTGTGGCAATGGTCGGAACGAGCAGGCCGCTTTTGCGGTTGCCATTGATGGGGAAGTCCGCCCAAGGCGTGTAGAGGACGGATACGCCGCCGAATACGAGCGAAGCGTGTTTGGCCACGCCGATACCAGTCGATTCATCGGCCTCAATGCTTTGCGCTTGGATATACCAGCTGGCATCGCCGGGCGAACAGGTGTTGAATTTGGTATTGATGAGTTTGTAGAGGCCTTTGCCTTTGAGTTCGGCTTTTTCGCTGACACTTTGAAGGCGGCGTCCGCCTTGTTCGGTATTGAGGCGCACGGCGGTGCCGGAACCGGTTTGGTCTTTGAGGTTGTAAACCAATTGGTCGCCGGATACGGTCGAACCGTTTTGATACAGGGTAAAGCGGTCGCCGGCGGTAACGGTATCGGTGGCTTGGTCGTATTGCGCCCAATCGGAATTGAGAACATCGGCATTGCGCTCAACGATGACGTCGCCTTCAGCACGGACGCCGACTTGGGTCTGACCTTCTATTTTATCGGCGTTGACGCGGGTGTAATCGGCAGGCAGGGCAGGCTCGCCGCTGCGTTTGATTTCGGCGGTTTCGACCGGCTTGGCATCTTCATGGTCGCAAAACAGGCACGTGCTGCCCAAAGAAAGCGGATCGGCTTCGCTTTGGCTGGTTTGTGCCGGTTTGGATGTGGCGGTGTGGGCAGGGGTATAGTCTTCCGCCTGCGGAACAGAAGCATCTTCCGCGCGCACGGCTGTTGCGCCAAAGCCCATAATTAAGGCGAGTACCAAGGGTTTGAGTGAAAATAAACGAGCCAAAATCGCCCCTTAAATCGGTTTGCCAGTTAGAATAGCGGTTATTGTAACCTGAAATTCTGCGATACCGCTATGCAACGACAAACCGAATTACAAAACTGGCTGGAGTCTGTTTACCCGAACCAGCCGTTCGAATTGAGCTTTGCGGCAGCCGATGCCGACTTCCGCCGCTATTTCCGCGCGACGTTTTCAGACGGCCAGACCGTTATCTGTATGGATGCGCCTCCTGAGAAGATGAGTGTTGCGCCGTATTTGAAAGTGCAAAAACTGTTTAACATGGTCAATGTGCCGCAAGTGCTTCATGTGGATGAAGCGTTGGGCTTTATGGTGTTGAACGATTTGGGCAATACCACATTCCTGGCCGCCATGAATCAGGAAAACAGTGAAACCGCCCACAAAGCCCTGCTGCTTGAAGCCATCGACGAATTGATCGAACTGCAAAAAGCCAGCCAACCCGGCAAACTGCCGGAATACGACCGCGAAGTCATGCTGCGCGAGATTAACTTGTTCCCCGAATGGTTTGTGGCCAAAGAATTGGGCCGCGAGCTGACCTTCAAGCAACGCCAGTTGTGGCAGCAAACCGTCGATACGCTGTTGCCGCCCTTGTTGGCGCAGCCTAAAGTGTATGTCCACCGCGACTTTATCGTCCGCAATCTGATGCTGGCAAAAGGTCGTCCGGGCGTGTTGGACTTCCAAGACGCGCTTTACGGCCCGATTTCCTATGATTTGGTGTCGCTACTGCGCGATGCGTTTATCGAATGGGAAGAAGAATTTGTGTTGGATTTGGTCATCCGTTACTGGGAAAAAGCACGCGCCGCCCAACTGCCTGTGCCTGCCGAGTTTGACGAGTTCTACCGCTGGTTTGAATGGATGGGCGTACAACGCCATTTGAAAGTGGCCGGCATTTTTGCCCGCCTGTACTACCGCGACGGCAAAGACAAATACCGCCCTGAAATCCCGCGCTTCCTGAACTACTTGCGCCGCGTATCCCGCCGTTACAACGATTTGGCGCCGCTGTATGCGTTGCTGGTCGAATTGGTCGGCGATGACGAATTGGAAACAGGCTATACCTTTTAAGCTTGGTTTTTTAAGATTTGATTCCATTTTTCAGACGGCCTGATCAACAAAAGGCCGTCTGAAACCTTTACAGAACACACAAACATGACTTACATGATTTACCCCAAAACCTACGACGTGATTGTCGTCGGTGGCGGCCATGCCGGTACCGAAGCCGCGCTTGCCGCCGCACGCATGGGTGCGCAAACCCTGCTGCTCTCACACAACATCGAAACCCTCGGCCAAATGTCGTGCAACCCCTCCATCGGCGGTATCGGCAAAGGCCACCTCGTGCGCGAACTCGACGCATTGGGCGGCGCAATGGCGTTGGCTACCGACAAATCCGGTATTCAGTTCCGCCGCTTGAACGCCAGCAAAGGCGCGGCAGTGCGTGCCACGCGTGCGCAGGCCGACCGTATCCTATATAAAGCCGCCATCCGCGAAATGTTGGAAAACCAAGAAAACCTCGACCTTTTCCAACAAGCCGTCGAAGACATAACGCTCGACGGCGACCGCATCAGCGGCGTAATCACCGCGATGGGCGTGGAGTTTAAAGCACGCGCCGTCGTGTTGACCGCAGGCACGTTTTTGTCCGGCAAAATCCATATCGGTTTGGAAAACTATGAAGGCGGCCGCGCCGGCGACCCAGCCGCCAAATCCTTGGGCGGCCGTTTGCGCGAATTGAACCTGCCGCAAGGCCGTCTGAAAACCGGCACGCCGCCGCGTATTGACGGACGCACGATTGACTTCTCCCAACTGACCGAACAGCCCGGCGACACACCCGTTCCCGTAATGTCCGTACGCGGCAACGCCGATATGCACCCGCGCCAAGTATCCTGCTGGATTACGCATACCAACACGCAAACCCACGACATCATCCGCTCAGGCTTCGACCGCAGCCCGATGTTTACCGGCAAAATCGAAGGCGTAGGTCCGCGCTACTGCCCGTCTATCGAAGACAAAATCAACCGCTTCGCCGACAAAGACAGCCACCAGATTTTCCTCGAACCCGAAGGCCTGACCACGCACGAATACTACCCCAACGGCATCTCCACCAGCCTACCGTTTGACATCCAAATCGCCCTCGTGCGCAGCATGAAAGGTTTGGAAAACGCCCATATCCTGCGCCCCGGCTACGCCATCGAATACGACTATTTCGATCCGCGCAACCTCAAAGCCAGCCTCGAAACCAAAACCATCCAAGGCCTCTTCTTTGCCGGACAAATCAACGGCACGACCGGCTATGAAGAAGCCGCCGCGCAAGGTCTGCTCGCAGGCGCAAATGCCGTGCAATACATCCGCGAACAAGACCCGCTCCTGCTGCGCCGCGAACAAGCCTATCTCGGCGTATTGGTGGACGACCTCATCACCAAAGGCGTGAACGAACCCTACCGCATGTTCACCAGCCGCGCCGAATACCGTCTGCAACTCAGGGAAGACAACGCCGACATGCGCCTGACCGAAGACGGCTACAAAATCGGCTTGGTGGGTGAAGAGCAATGGCGCATGTTCAACGAAAAACGCGAAGCCATCGAACGCGAAATCCAACGTTTGAAAGCAACATGGTACACGCCGCAAAAACTCGCCGAAGACGAACAAATCCGCGTGTTCGGGCAAAAACTCAGCCGCGAAGCCAGCCTGCACGACCTCCTGCGCCGCCCGAACCTCGACTACGCCGCGCTGATGACCCTACCCGACGCACAACCTGAAACCGAACTTGCCGACAGCGTGGTCGAACAAGTCGAAATCCAAGTCAAATACCAAGGCTATATCGACCGCCAAAACGAAGAAATTGACAGCCGCCGCGACATCGAAACCCTAAAGCTGCCCGAGGATATCGATTACAGCAAAGTCAAAGGTTTGTCCGCCGAAGTGCAGCAAAAGCTCAACCAGCACAAACCCGAAACCGTCGGCCAAGCCAGCCGTATTTCCGGCGTAACGCCTGCCGCCGTCGCATTGCTGATGGTGCATTTAAAACGTGGATTTAAAGATGCCAAGTAAGGTTTAATCCGAATAAAGGCCGTCTGAAACTTTCAGACGGCCTTTATTTATCAGGGGATTGACGGTGTTGTACCTTATTTCATTAATTTTTTAAAGAGTTCGGATTGTCAGCAATATGGGCGTGTTTTGATGAAAAAATGAAGAAGAAAACGTTTTTTCAGGATGCGTCATAAGCTACCGCTTTTTCGAGCAGTTTTGCCCTTGCCTGCGGCCATTCCTCACGCAGCAGGCTGTATTCGACCGTATCGCGCACGCTACCGTCTTTCCGCAGCTTGTGGCAGCGCAAGATGCCGTCTTGGTGTGCGCCCAAGCGTTCGATGGCGCGTTGGGAGACGGTGTTGAGGTTGTCGGTCTGCCAGCAGGCGCAGCGGCAGTTTAAAGTGTTGAAGACGTAGTCGAGCAACATGATTTTGCAGGCGGTATTGATGTGCGTGCGCTGTGCCGACAGGGCATACCATGTGAAACCGATGTAGAGGCGTGGGATGGCGGGGTCGATGTGGTAAAGCGAAGTCGAGCCGACAATTTTTCCCGTGTCTTCGTCGATGACGGCAAAGGCGAGGCGGGTTTGTATGGCGGTGCGGATATAGTCAGCTACTTGGTGGGGTTCGGGCGCGGTGGTTACGTTCAGCTTCCAAACTTCGCCGTCGCAAACTGCTTCGCGCAAACCGGCTTCGTGTGCCGTTGTTAAAGGTTCGAGACGGACGCGGTCGAAGGATAAAACGGGAGTGGATGAGAAATCAGTCATGGGGGTTTCCTTTGTATTTGATGGTTTGAGTTTTCAGACGACCTTTTATAGTGTCTTAACGGACGGCATCTCTGAGGTCGTCTGAAAGCTATTGATTAATGATGTTTGAACATCAGCACGCCCGACTCCGATACAAACCCGTCCAGCGGCAGGTCGTGGGGTTCGGTCGGCAGTGTGTCGGTCAGTTGGCAGCCAAAGCCTACGCCCAGGGTTTGGGTTTGCAGGCGGTATTTCATGGCGGAGAGGGTAGCGTCGTAATAGCCGCCGGCTTGTCCGAGGCGGTAGCCGCGTTTGTCGATGCCGACGATGGGGACGAGTAGCAGGCTGAGTTGGTGGACGCGGATTTTTTTGCCGGTAAATTGGGGGACGCTTAATTTGGCGCGGCCGCGTTTGCGTTCTTGTTTGGTGCCGTCGGCAGGGTAGGGGGTGAACCACATCCGTCGCGTGTTCGGTTCGATATAGGGCAGGTAGAGTTTTGCGCCGCGTTTTTGTGCGGCACGGATAAAGCCGTCCAAACGCAATTCCTTGCCTATCGGCCAATACACGCCGATTTTCCGTCCTTTTTTGATGTAGGGTTTGAGCAGGCGGTTGATGGTTTTGGTGGCGGCGTTTCGCTCGTCGGCGCTCATTTGGGCGCGTGCGCGGCGGAACTGTTTGCGTAGTGCCGATTTGTCGGGATTCCTCATTTTCAGACGGCCTTTCAGGATTGCGGTAGAATGTTGCGATTATAACGATTTTGTTAACATTCAAACAGGACGCACACAATGTGGCACATTGTCGCCATCGGCTATCTTTTTGTTGCCGTGATGTTTTCCGCCGCGCAGCCGAGTATTGCGCGCGCATTGATTTATTTGGTTTTTTGGGCAGTGTTGCCCACTGTGTTCACGGTCTTCGTCGTGACCATCCGCCGCCGCAACCGCCTGATGAAACGGCAGGAGCAGGCGGAGTTTGAGGCGGCCCAACAAAAGGCGGTACAGACGGATGAAAAACAGGACGGAAAGGTATAAAATCCCTTTTCAGACGGCCTCTTATCCGCTATAATCCGTCAGTTTTCCATTTCGGAAACACTCTTTTATTTTTAAAACTTATGCCCACTTTCGCCGAAGGGTGCTTGACAATAGGCCTGGCCTATCAAGTTCTATGCGATTGAATGTGTGCTCTTTAACCCTTTCAAGGAAATAACATGTCTCAAATTACTATGCGTCAGATGATTGAAGCCGGTGTTCACTTCGGTCACCAAACCCGTTTCTGGAACCCGAAAATGGCTCAATACATTTTCGGTGCGCGCAACAAAATCCATATCGTAAACTTGGAAAAAACCCTGCCGATGTTCCAAGAGGCGCAAGAAGCCGTACGTCGTCTGGTTGCCAACAAAGGTACAGTATTGTTTGTAGGTACCAAACGCCAAGCCCGCGACATCATCCGCGAAGAAGCTACCCGTGCCGGTATGCCTTTCGTTGATTACCGCTGGTTGGGTGGTATGCTGACTAACTACAAAACCGTTAAGCAATCCATCAAACGCCTGGAAGAAAAAACTGCTGCCCTGGAAAACGCTGCCGAAGGCGGTTTCAACAAAAAAGAAATTTTGGAAATGCAACGCGACGTTGAAAAACTGGAACGTTCTTTGGGTGGTATCAAAAACATGAAAGGCCTGCCTGACGCGATTTTCGTTATCGATACCGGCTACCAAAAAGGTACTCTGGTTGAAGCTGAAAAACTGGGCATCCCTGTTATCGCCGTAGTCGATACCAACAACAGCCCTGACGGCGTGAAATACGTTATCCCTGGTAACGATGACTCCGCTAAAGCTATCCGCCTGTACTGCCGCGGCATCGCTGACGCAGTTTTGGAAGGCAAAAACCAAGCGCTGCAAGAAACTGTAGCCGCTGCCCAAGAAGCTGCTGCCGAGTAATCCGGTACACAGAAGAGGGGCGTTATGCCCCTTTTCTCAAATCCCGTTCTGAAATCCGTTTCAGACGGCCACTATTTCCAAACACGGCAATCGCCGTGTTCCCAAAAATCTAGGAGATTCAAAATGGCAGAAATTACTGCAAAAATGGTTGCCGACCTGCGCGCCGCTACCGGCCTGGGCATGATGGAATGCAAAAAAGCCTTGGTTGAAGCTGAAGGCAACTTCGACAAAGCCGAAGAAATCCTGCGTATTAAATCTGGTGCGAAAGCCGGTAAACTGGCTGGCCGTACTGCTGCCGAAGGCGTATTGGCTTACGCGATCAACGGCAATGTCGGCGCATTGGTTGAAGTAAACTGCGAAACCGACTTCGTTGCTAAAGACGCCGGCTTCGTAGAATTTGCCAACTTCGTTGCTAAAACTGCTGCCGAGAAAAAACCGGCTTCTGTTGAAGAACTGAGCGAATTGGTTGAAGCAGAACGCAAAGCCATCATCGCTAAATTGGGCGAGAACATGTCTGTTCGCCGCTTCCAAGTGATCGACACTGCCAACCAACTGGTTGCCTACATCCACGGTGCTTTGGCTACCGAAGGCGTATTGGTTGAGTTCAAAGGCTCTGAAGACGTAGCGCGTAAAATCGGTATGCACATCGTTGCCGCTAAACCACAATGCGTAAGCGAAGCCGAAGTAGATGCTGAAACTGTTGAAAAAGAACGCCACATCTACACCGAGCAAGCTATCGCTTCCGGCAAACCTGCCGACATCGCCGCTAAAATGGTTGAAGGCCGTATCCGCAAATTCTTGGCTGAAATCACTCTGAACGGCCAAGCATTCGTGATGAACCCTGACCAAACTGTTGCCCAATTTGCTAAAGAAAACGGCACTGAAGTGGTTAGCTTCGTACGCTACAAAGTAGGCGACGGTATCGAGAAAGCCGTTGTTGACTACGCAGCCGAAGTTGCTGCCGCTGCTAAAGTGTAAGGCACTTATGAAAAAGAAAGCACCTAGATTCCAAACGAATCAGGGTGCTTTTTTTTGAGAAAACCGTTTACGGTACCTATTTTAAGACGGCCGAATATTCAGGCTGTCTGAAAACCAAAACAATAATAGAACAACACGCCATATCATTGTAATCCGACCGTTTGAAAATTCAGACGGCCCAAACTTCGACCGACGACATTCAAGAAAGCAAGGTATCCCATGACACAGCAAATCAAATACAAACGCGTATTACTGAAACTCTCCGGTGAATCCCTGATGGGTTCCGATCCGTTCGGCATCAATCACGATACCATCGTTCAAACTGTCGGCGAAATTGCCGAAGTCGTTAAAATGGGCGTGCAAGTCGGTATCGTTGTCGGCGGAGGTAACATTTTCCGCGGCGTATCTGCACAAGCAGGCAGCATGGACCGCGCCACTGCCGACTACATGGGCATGATGGCAACTGTAATGAACGCGTTGGCACTTAAAGACGCATTTGAAACTTTGGGCATCAAAGCGCGCGTACAATCCGCACTTTCCATGCAGCAAATCGCTGAAACTTACGCCCGTCCTAAAGCCATTCAATATTTGGAAGAAGGCAAAGTCGTGATTTTCGCCGCCGGTACCGGTAATCCGTTCTTCACGACCGACACTGCCGCCGCATTGCGCGGTGCGGAAATGAACTGCGACGTGATGCTCAAAGCGACCAACGTTGACGGCGTGTACACCGCAGACCCGAAAAAAGACCCATCTGCAACACGCTACGAAACCATTACTTTTGACGAAGCCTTGTTGAAAAACCTTAAAGTGATGGATGCCACCGCTTTCGCCCTCTGCCGCGAACGTAAACTCAATATCGTGGTATTCGGCATTGCTAAAGAAGGCTCGCTCAAGCGCGTAGTAACCGGCGAAAACGAAGGTACACTGGTTCACTGCTAATCATTGAAAGGCCGTCTGAAACAGCCGAAAGGGATACATTCGGCTTTCAGACGGCCTTTTATTTTCAGTCGGTTGCGTGGGCAGTTTCCCATGGTTGGAACAGGTTAAAGGCTTGCTTGACCATAATTTCCAACCGACAATTCGATAACAAAAGGATACTCCATGAATATCACCGTCTTGGCTGTCGGGACGAAAATGCCGCGTTGGGTGGATGAAGCCGTCGGCGAGTATGCCAAACGCTTCGGGCGCGATGTCAATTATGCGCTGAAAGAAATCAAGCCAGAGAAACGCGGCGCGAGTGTGAATGCGGCTCAGGGTATGGCGGCTGAAGAAAAACGCCTGTTGGAAGCCATACCGCAGGGCGCGTTTTTGGTGGTATTGGATGAGCGCGGCAAAGCGCCGACTTCGGTCGAATTGGCACAACATTTGAAAGGCTGGCAGCAAAACGGCGAACACGTCTGCTTTATTATCGGCGGCGCAGACGGCATGACTGACCGTTTGAAACAGCAGGCAAACATGATGATGCGCCTTTCCAGCCTGACCTTGCCGCACGGCATGGTGCGCGTTTTATTGACCGAGCAGCTTTATCGCGCCGTTTCGATTTTGCACAACCATCCGTATCATCGGGAATAATCCGTTTTGATTGCCGAGATAAGACGGCAATGACGCCTTGTCGGTTAAAAGCAGGGTTGAACCTGTTTTCAGACGGCCTGATTTTTCCGCATGAATCCTTTATAATCGTTTCTTTGATAAATCAACATCTTTCGGGAGAACCCAAATGTCCGATTTCCGTCAAGACTTCCTCAAATTCGCTTTGGCACAAAACGTATTGAAATTCGGCGAATTTACGACTAAGGCCGGCCGTCAGTCGCCTTATTTTTTCAATGCCGGTTTGTTTAATGACGGCGCATCGACTTTGCAACTGGCGAAGTTTTACGCCGAGGCCATTATTGCCAGCGGCGTGAAGTTCGATATGCTGTTCGGCCCAGCCTATAAAGGTATTATTTTGGCGGCGGCAACAGCGATGATGTTGGCGGAAAAAGGCGTAAACGTACCGTTTGCCTACAATCGCAAAGAAGCCAAAGACCACGGCGAAGGCGGTGTGTTGGTGGGCGTGCCTTTGAAAGGCCGCGTGCTGATTATCGATGATGTGATTTCCGCCGGTACATCCGTGCGCGAGTCGGTCAAACTGATTGAGGCCGAAGGCGCAACGCCTGCCGCAGTGGCTATTGCGCTCGACCGTATGGAAAAAGGCACGGGCGAATTGTCGGCGGTGCAGGAAGTCGAAAAACAATACGGCCTGCCGGTGGTTTCGATTGCCAACTTGAACGACTTGTTCACGCTCTTGCAAAACAATGCCGAATTTGGCGGCTTTTTCGAGCCAGTCAAAGCTTATCGCGAACGTTACGGCGCGGTTTAAACCATAACATCATGCTCAGGTCGTCTGAAACAGTTTTCAGACGGTCTGAAACATTGGCTAAAATATATTTTTGATTCAATACACTTACGGAAAATACTCATGCCTGCTTGTTCTTGTCCTCATTGTAAAACACCGCATTGGGTGAAAGATGCCCAGTTGAACGTGGCGCAGGGTTTCGTGGTCTGCACGCGTTGTTCGGGGATGTTTAAGGCCAAGGATTATCTGTCGGGCAACCTGCCGGCCGATCCGGCCCATCTGCCTGTGGCGGTAACGGATGTGCGCCTCGTGCATAACATCGGTGCGCAAATTCTCAAGCATTCCAAATTCTCGCGCAAAGAAATTTCCGATTTGCTCAACAGCGCGCTCAAGGAAGAGTCTAAGGTGGAAGAGCCGGCGGCGGTCAAAACGCGCAAGGACGGTTTCAACTGGACTTTGGCATCGCTGATTGCGCTGACGGTTTTGATTATGCAACTCTTTTATCTTGCCTTGCTATGAGTGCCATCGCCCATTTTGTCGCCAGCTTTCGTGAGGCCGCGCCCTATATCCAATATTTGCGCGGCAAAACCATGGTGGTCGGCGTGACCGACAGCCTGTTGGAAGGCGAAACCTTGATTCGTTTGGCCGCAGATTTAAATCTGTTGGCCAGCTTGGGTTTGCGTTTGGTCTTGGTACACGGTTCGCGGCATTTGCTCGACAAATTGGCTTCGGGTCGGAATTTTGTTCCGAAATACAGCGGTAGCCGACGGATTACCGATGAAGCGACTTTGATGGAAGTGAAGCAGGTGGCGGGGATTATCCGCAGCGATGTGGAAGCCGCCTTGTTCAGCAGCGTATCCGCACCGCAACGGAGCAAGCCGCCGGTTATCGCGTGTGGCAACTTTATTACCGCCCGTCCGTTGGGCGTTATCGACGGCGTGGACATGGGCTATACCGGTACCGTCCGCAAAATCGACGCGGAAGAAATCCGTTTGCGTTTGGATGGCGGCGCGGTGGTGCTGATCAGTCCTTTGGGACATTCGTACAGCGGCAAAACCTTCAACCTGAGTATGTGCGAAACCGCTCAGGAAGTGGCCATGGCTTTGCAGGCGGAGAAACTGGTTTTCTTGACCGAAGAAGCCGGTATCCGCCGCGCCGACGGCTCGTTGGCCAATACTTTGTCTGTCGGCGAAGTGCAGGAGCTGATACACGACAATCCCGATGCGCCGGCCGATTTGTTGCATGCGGCGGTAGGCGCGTTGGAAAACGGCGTATCGCGGGTGCAGATTCTCAACGGCCGTGAAGACGGCAGCCTGTTGCGCGAGCTGTTTACCCGCGAGGGCAGCGGTACATCTATTGCGCGCGAGCCGTTTGTTTCCATCCGTCAGGCACGCAGCGACGACATTCCGCACATCATCGCCTTAATCCGTCCGCTGGCGGAACAAGGCATCTTGTTACACCGCAGCCGCGAGTATTTGGAAAACCATATTTCTAGTTTTTCCGTATTGGAACACGATCAAAACATTTACGGCTGCGTGGCGTTGAAAACCTTTTCCGAACCGGACTGCGGCGAATTGGCCTGTCTGGTGGTATCGCCCGAAGCGCGCGATGGCGGCTACGGCGAATTGCTGTTGGAACATCTGTTTCAAAAAGCACGCGCCTTAAATATCAAAACGCTTTTCGCCTTATCCACGCACACGGGCGAATGGTTTGTCGAACGGGGCTTTCAGACGGCCTCAGCCGATGACCTGCCTGCCGAACGCCGGCAGGTATACAATGCCAACGGCCGCAATTCCAAAGTATTTGTTTATGACTTGCAGGCCGTCTGAAAACCTCAATCCTATTATCCGTTTTTAAAAATCACTCAAATCTTATGTTGAAAATTATCTCTGCCAACGTCAACGGCATCCGCTCCGCCTATAAAAAAGGTTTTTATGAATACATCGCCACTTCCGGTGCCGACATCGTCTGCGTGCAGGAACTGAAAGCTCAAGAGGCTGATCTGTCAGACGATATGAAAAATCCGCACGGTATGCACGGCTACTGGCATTGCGCCGAAAAGCGCGGTTACAGCGGCGTGGCGGTGTACAGCAAACGCAAACCCGACAATGTGCAAATCGGCATGGGCATTGAAGAATTTGACAGGGAAGGCCGTTTTGTCCGTTGCGATTTCGGCAAGTTGTCGGTGATTTCGCTGTATCTGCCCAGCGGCAGCAGCGCGGAAGAGCGCCAACAAGTGAAATACCGCTTTTTGGACGCGTTCTATCCCATGCTCGAAGCCATGAAAAACGAAGGACGTGACATTGTCGTCTGCGGCGACTGGAATATTGCCCACCAAAACATCGACTTGAAAAACTGGAAGGGTAATCAGAAGAATTCGGGCTTCTTGCCTGAAGAACGCGAATGGATAGGCAAAGTCATCCACAAGCTCGGTTGGACGGATATGTGGCGCACACTTTATCCCGATGTGCCGGGCTATACCTGGTGGAGCAACCGCGGACAAGCGTATGCGAAAGATGTCGGGTGGCGTATCGATTATCAGATGGTTACGCCGGAGTTGGCCGCCAAAGCCGTTTCCGCACATGTTTATAAAGACGAAAAATTCTCGGATCACGCCCCTTTAGTTGTGGAGTATGACTATGTTGCCGAATAAGGTTTTTGGTAAATATGATTGGAATATAAACGGCAAAACCGGCGTAGGCGCGGCATGGGTCGTAGCGGCATTTGTATTGCCTATGCTGGTGTGGGCGGTGTTTATGCTGGCGCGGATGTCCGGCTGGGTTGCGCCGACCAAGGCCAATCCGACTTGGGCGTTGGTATGGCTGCTGTTTTCCCTGCCTTGCCTGCTAATTGCGGCCAAATGCTTTGCTTGGAAGGGCTGGCGGCTGATTGCCAACATCGTACTTTGTCTGGCGACTTGTGCCATCCTCAGCGTGCCAGCCGCATTGCTGATTGCATTTACACTTAACGACTTGCTCAAATAGGCCGTCTGAAATGCAGAGCTTCGAACTCGAAGAAATGGCACTGTTTCTGATACGCGATGCGGATGAAGCGGAAATGTGGATAGACCGCTGGGCGATCAGCTATCCGATTGTTCAAACTGCCGAAGCTGATAGTCGGCAAACCATTTCCGAATGGCAACACGCCATTCAGGCAGCCTTCGACCATGTTGTGAGCAGAAATATTGCCGTCGTGGCTCATGGTGCCGGCGTATCCGCATTTTTAGCATGGCTGTACCAAGCCGACATCATGACGCAAAAACGCCTGACTAATATTATTTTGGTCTCGCCGCATCCAGAAGCTTTTCCCGAAGACGAAATCCATACGTTCCAACGTGTCCGCTGCCCTTGCCGTACAGCGCTGGTTATCGCCGAAACAGACGGCACGCCACGCGATTGGGCGCAAGAACAGGCCGATCGCTGGCATGCTCGTCTGCTTCAATCGCCGCATTCCGGCCAGTTAAACGGCGCACTCGGCGGCTGGCAATGGGGCATGAAGCTGATGCAGGAAATGCTGTTGCATTAATCATGAATTACGTTGAAAAACTGAGGCCGTTTGAAAGTTCAGACGGCCTTTAATAACTGAAGAAGCAAAATTAAACACACTTTTTCATTCCGAATCATATATATTCTCAGTAAAATGCCATAAAATCCGCACATTAATCTGACACACAAGAGATACCTATGAAACTGAAAACCTTAGCTTTGACTTCATTGACCCTGTTGGCATTGGCCGCTTGCGGCAAACAGGCTGAAACCAGCGTTCCGGCAGACAGCGCCCAAAGCAGCGCATCCGCTCCGGCAGCCCCTGCCGCATTGACCGAAGGTGTCAATTACACCGTATTGTCCAATCCGATTCCGCAACAGCAGGCCGGCAAAATCGAAGTATTGGAATTCTTCGGCTACTTCTGCCCGCATTGCGCCCATCTTGAGCCGGTCTTGAGCGAGCACATCAAAACGTTTAAAGACGATACCTATATGCGCCGGGAGCATGTCGTGTGGGGTGATGAAATGAAACCTTTGGCACGTTTGGCGGCCGCAGTGGAAATGGCCGGTGAATCAGATAAAGCCAACAGCCATATTTTCGATGCGATGGTTAACCAAAAAATCAACTTGGCCGATACCGATACCCTGAAAAAATGGTTGTCCGAGCAAACTGCATTTGACGGCAAAAAAGTATTGGCTGCATTTGAAGCACCCGAAAGCCAAGCACGTGCGGCTCAAATGGAAGAATTGACCAATAAATTCCAAATCAGCGGCACACCGACCGTTATCGTCGGCGGCAAATACCAAGTCGAATTTAAAGACTGGCAGTCCGGCATGACCACGATTGACCAGTTGGTGGACAAAGTACGCGAAGAGCAGAAAAAGTCGCAATAAGTTGAAGGTTGAATAAGCAAAGGCCGTCTGAAAATAGGATTTCAGGTGGCCTTTTATATTAGACGTTATAGAAAGAAATGGTTGTTTAAAGCCTCATGGTTTTAATCAGAATACAAAACAAAAACGCCGTCTGAAATTTCAGACGGCGTTTTCTGTCAAATTAGCTTACAAACCTGGGAACATGCCTTTCATTCCCTTCATGCCTTTGGCCAAACGCATCAGTTTGCCCAAACCGTTGCCGCTGAACATCTTCATCATTTGTTGCATTTGTTCAAACTGTTTGAGCAATTTATTCACTTCCTGCACGGTTGTGCCCGCACCCATTGCAATACGGCGTTTGCGGCTGGCTTTGAGCAGGGCAGGGTTGGCGCGTTCTTTTGGAGTCATTGAGTTGATGATGGCTTCCACTTTGCCCATCGCTTTTTCAGCCGTGCCTTCGGGGATTTGTTTCGATATTTGGCCCAGTTCGCCCGGCATTTTCGACATCAGGTTTTCCAAGCCGCCCATATTGCGCATCTGCTGGATTTGTTCTTTAAAGTCGTTGAGGTCGAAGCCTTTGCCTTTTTGCAGCTTTTTCGCCATTTTGGCGGCGGCTTCTTCATCAATACCTTTTTGAACGTCTTCAATCAGGGTCAATACGTCGCCCATGCCGAGGATACGGCTGGCAAGACGGTCGGGGTGGAAAGGTTCAAGGCCGTTGATTTTTTCGCCGACGCCGATAAATTTAATCGGTTTGCCGGTTACATGACGCACGGACAATGCCGCACCGCCGCGCGAGTCGCCGTCCATCTTGGTCAATACGACACCGGTCAGCGGCAGGGCTTCATTAAATGCCTGAGCGGTATTCACTGCATCCTGACCCAACATGGCATCAATAACGAACAAAGTTTCAACCGGGTTGACCGCTGCATGAAGCGCTTTGATTTCATTCATCATCTCTTCATCGATTGCCAGGCGGCCGGCGGTATCGACCATCAAGACATCGTAAAAATGTTTTTTGGCGTAATCGACGGCGGCAGTTGCAATCTCAACCGGTTTTTGGTTGGTATCAGATGGGAAAAAGTCCACGCCTACCTGTTCGGCCAACAGGCGCAGCTGTTCAATCGCGGCAGGGCGGTAAACGTCGGTAGATACCACCAAGACTTTTTTCTTCTGATCGTTTTTCAGCAGGCGGGCGAGTTTGCCGACGGTTGTTGTCTTACCGGCACCCTGCAAACCGGCCATCAAAACGATGGCAGGCGGTGAAACCGATAAATCCAGCGTTTTGTTTTCCTTGCCCATCAATTCGACTAAGGCTTGGTTGACCACACCAATAAAGGCTTGGTCAGGCGTCAGGCTGCCGACGACTTCTTGGCCAAGGGCCTGTTCTTTGACTGTATTGACGAATTCTTTAACGACGGGCAATGCAACGTCGGCTTCCAGCAGGGCAAGACGAACCTCGCGCAAGGCTTCTTTGATATTGTCTTCGGTCAGCGTTGATTGGCCGCGAATATTTTTAAGTACCTTGCTGAAGCGGTTGGTCAGGTTGTCTAACATACTTATCCTTGATAATGAGAATAGCTGCCCAATACAGGGCATTCTTTGTTAAAATAAAATTCGGATTATTTTACACGATAGTCCGAAGTTATGCTTCAAGAACACAAATACGCACAGCAAGGCCGTCTGAAACCCTGCCGGCTGCCCATCTAGTGTTCACACGTCTATTGAGAAAGATATTTATGCCGATTGTCTTAATCTGCCTTATGCTGGTGTATGCCGGATTGGGCGCATTTTCCTGGGTGCAACATAAAAAGCACAATAATAAGTCTTACCCGCTGAAAACCGAGTTGCTGATTTTGAGCGGCGCATTATTGGTACATGGTGCAGCATTGATGTTCCCGGTATTGCAGGATAGGGTATTGATTACCGGTTTTGGTTATTCGCTCAGTCTGATAGTTTGGCTGATGTTGATGATGTACTGCCTGGGCAGCTTCTTTTACTGTCTGCGCGGGGTGCAACTCTTATTGTATCCCTGTGCCGCATTGACCTTATTGTTGTGTTTCCTTTTCCCGGGTGATTTTTCAGGCCGTCAAATCGTAGACTTATTGCCGCTGTCGCACATCGCATCATCATTGCTCGCATACGGATTATTTGGCATCGTTACCTTATTTGCCATCCTAATCCTTTTGCTCGACCGCAATCTGCACAAACGCCGTTTTTCTGCATTGGTCAGCTTCTTACCGCCATTATTGAGTTTGGAAAAACTGATGTTCCAAGGTATGTGGGCAGGATTCGTTTTATTGACCTATTCCGTTATCAGCGGTACGTTTTTTGCAGAAACCATTTTCGGCAAGCCGATGACCTTCACGCATAAAACCATCTTCAGTATTATGTCGTGGCTGATTTATGGTGCATTATTGCTGAAACACAGCATGACCGCATGGCGCGGCAAAAAAGCTGCCGTTTGGACTATTGTCGGATTTGTTAGTCTGATTTTTGCCTATGTGGGCAGTAAATTTGTCCTAGAAATTGTCCTTCAACGTATTGGATAAATAGAAACCATAAAAAAAGGCCGTCTGAAAGAGCATTTCAGACGGCCTTTGTTTTGTATTTTTTTTGTATGTATGGATAGTGTAGGAAGGTTGATAGTATTTTTTATAAAATAAAAACCCTTTTAAAACAT